>JASFUN010000082.1:0-6839 GCA_050050255.1 Anaerolineales bacterium
GGGGTCTTGAACGCGAAAGGCGATGCGGATTAACCCCGGTTCGGAACGGTCCTCGATGATGATTTGCTTACATGTTTCCGGCTCGACACCTTCACCTTTCAAATTCCAAAGCGGTGTGTGCTGACCTTCGCGGATGGTTCCATCGGGTTCTCGGACGAGGGAGGTGATTTCAAGCGTCATTTGAGCGTTACGGTACGGTTCCTTATACGGAAAGGCGAGAATATAGCGATCGGGGCAGGCCTCTGCAATCCCAATGGCTCGTTCACTTACCACTGCCGCGCTGTGGCGCA
Source organism: Anaerolineales bacterium (assembly GCA_050050255.1). Taxonomy (GTDB): domain Bacteria; phylum Chloroflexota; class Anaerolineae; order Anaerolineales; family E44-bin32; genus E44-bin32. Next base: position 291 of record JASFUN010000082.1, read on the forward strand.
GAACATCCTCAACGCCGCTCAAGTAATGCACGGCTAGTGGATCGGTGGTGGGTAATGGGCGGGGGCTCCCCGTTGGTATCTTGATCGTAGGAAGTGTGGAATGCGGGGATGCTGTCAATAGAGAAGTTGTCGCGATGGGGGTATGGCTTGCAGTGTTTGGAGAATTCGATTCAAGACTGGGAGACGGTTGAATCGCGCGTACGCATGCGGAGAGTCCCAGTAGAAATGGAAGCATCAAGAAAAAGGCACGGCGTCTCAAATGACCTGTATACAACCTTCTCCGCCTTGAGTTCTTTGATTGAACAGCAATGCCGACATGCATCAAGATACATTCTTCAGAGCCTGTCCTCATTTGGGTTACCGGTCCAAACTTGAACCGGTTCGACCTCTCGTGAGTTATGTGAACCAGTAGGGTCAGGTTATTCGTATCGCAAGGCTTCTGCCGGTGCCACATCCGCTGCTTGCCGGGCTGGCAAATAGGTCGCCAGGAGAGACATTCCGTATGCTAGGCCTACTACCAACCCGATCGATCCCCAGGGAACCTGGAAGGAAAGCCCGGGGACGTCGCTGGCCACGTCATTGATCAGCTGATAAGCGGGGATCAGCGCCAGAACTGCCCCCAGGCTGATCCCGAGCAGGGCGACAAACGAAGCCTCAATCATAAAGCTCCACGTGACCATCTGCGCCTGGAATCCGAGGGCGCGCAGCACACCGATCTGCTGTCGGCGCTCGACAACTGCGCGGGAACTGATGACACCCAGGGCGGCGACGCCGACAATTAAACCCAGGGTTAAAAATCCAAGCAGCAGCTGCTCGATGGCACGCTGCGAGGCTTGTGCGTCCTCGATCTCCTGTACCTGGTCGATGGTCTCTAAACCGTAATCGAGAAAAGCACTCTCCAAAGCCGCACCGGCGATTTGTGGATCGGTCCCCTCCGTTAGTTGTATGTAGTACTGCGTCGGGGCAGGCGGATCCTGAAACACTTTTTGGAGTGTCGATTGTGAGGTTATCAACGCAAAATTGAAACCGGCAGTCTGATCGAGAACACCGATCACGGTGACTTCAAACGTCACACCGTTCCAGTCGCGCACGCGCAACCGAATCGGTTTCATCGATTCATCTTCCAGGTAAGGGCCTTCAATTTTGAATTCGGGCCCTCCGATGACGATCGTTGTGGATTGTCGGGAAGGGACTGCGTAACTGTCGATTACCGCAAAACCGGGATGATCGCGGACAGCCTCCCAGACTTCCTGGTCCGTCTCGTAACCCTCTGCTTTGAGCGCGAACCCATAACTTACCGAATCGAAGTACGCCTCGTCCACGGCGCGGAGCCCATAGCCTTCCCAACTCTGACCCTCTTGCTGCAGCTCAACGGAGAGGGACGTCTCGCTGGCGACCACATCGTATCCACCACCACGAAGCTCGGGCAAACGCATCACTGCGCGCGCGAAATTGGGTATCGGATTCTGTGCGCTGGCGCGGGCGCGCATCTCGAATCCGCCGGTGAGCGCCTCGGTGTTCTCGAAAAAGACCTCGTTGGCCTTGAAAGACGTCGCCATGAATACGACGCTGAAGACGACCACGCCGAACATCCCCAGGGTGAGTCCCGTCCGGAATCGATTGGAGAGCGGATAAGCAACCGCCATGCGCAGGACCGGTGCCAATCGCCGGTTGCCACCCAGCAATCTCAAAACAGCCTGCAGGAGCAGGTCCGTGTTGTACATCACGACCATCACTGCACCTACGACCATCATAAAGCCGGCGATGAAGAGCATCTCGGGCCCGGATTTCAGGTCTGTGATTCCTAAGGTTTCGAACGATCTGGAGGGCAGCGACCAGAACAGCGTCAGGGTAACCCCGATGAAGGAGAATGCGATACGGTCGACAAGCTCATTTCGCTGGCGGAAGATAAGCCGCAGGAGCCAGCGCAGCACGAGCCCACCTCCGATCAAGGAGAGGGAGGCGCCCAGCGTGAAAAGCGAGGCGACTCCGGCGCTGATGCCTGCAAGCGTTAGCAGCAGCCCCAGTAGGAAAGTAAAGGGACCGCCTTTAAATCCCTCCCAGATAACACGGAACAGGCTGGCTGGCAGGGAGACGATCCATGTTCGAAGCGCACGCCAGATCTTCAAACGGATCAGGTAGCGAAATCCATCGAGCACAACCCGGAATGGCGCCAGCAAGCGGGAGCGCAGTGAGGTGGGTCTGGGGGGTTGCTCGGGCAGGTCGCGGATCGCAGCTACGATGTTCAGCCGGCTGACTCTCCGCGCTGAAATCAGGACGGTGAAAAAGGTCACGAGCATCCCTAACGCGTAGGACACGGCCAGGCTCTTGAAGGTTACATTGGGACGGATCGCCAGGTCTGTCGAAGCGAAGGCGCGACCCAACGTAACCGCAATGACCAGACCTGTGGCCACGCCGAGGGCGACCCCGATGGCTGCGGCCACGAGATCGTACGCGGTGCCTTCGTAGGTGAACATCTGGATAAGGTGTCTGCGCTGGCCGCCGACAGCCCGCACCATACCCATCTCCGATTTCCGCTCAGCGGCCAGCATGACGAAGATCAAGAAAATGAGCAGCAAACCCGATGCGATGCCGAAGAGCCCGGTGACGATGAAGATAGTCGTGAAAGCGCTGGCGCCTTGATCTGCACTGTCCAGCGCGTCCCGTTTAGAATTCTCAACGCTGAAATTGGATAGTTCGTTGAATTGAGTTGCCAGCCTCCTGCGCATGGATTCGTTTTGCCAACGCGCGTCTTCGAGAATCGCCTGGACCTCCCCGGCCAGGGTCTCATCCGCCAGGAGGCTGCGGGTCACGCTGTTCAATTCATCATTCTGTAGACCCAGGGCGAGAGTCAGAAGATCTGAGCGTGTGTTGCCTTGATACCCCACCGCCTCGCTGCGGATCATCCGCGCGGCACTCCCATCCACTGTCAAGCGGTCGAACAGACGTTGGGCTGCCATATCGTCGCTCAACAGCGCTCGTAAGTGTGCGGTTACATCTTGGCTGTGCTTGACGCCATGGCGGGAGTCACCCAGGTTGGAGATGACGATGATGTTAATGCGCCCGCGTTGGACGAACAGAGCCTGTGCCTGGTGCAGATCCATCAACACCCGCGCAGAACGACCTGCCGAGCCGATCCCGGCAACCGTGAAGATACGTGGTGAAGAACCCGCATAAAGCTCTAGACGATCGCCGCGTCGGGCGTTAAGCGCTTCGCCAGCTGCCGCGTTGAGGAAAACCTCACGGCCCTGTAAATCTTCGAGTTTGAGCAGATTACCTCGAGCATCAGTGTGCTCTTGTGTTGAAATAACGGATGAAAAGTCATCAGGTCGTACGCCGATGACTTCCAGAGAGCGTGTGCTTTGCCTGCGGGTGAGGTTGACCGCCGGGAGGTTCGCACGGATGCCGGGAACGACGGCGTCAACCAGAGGGTAGCCTTCAAGGTCTGCGCTGAAATCTTCATACCATGTTAGGCTGAAGTAGCGCGAAGACGATCCGTTTGAGGAGCGCACGTAGATCATCTCGTCGACTGGCCCCATCTCTTCGATAACTAATGAACGAATTGTGTGGGAGAGGGTATCTCCGGTAACAAATGCTGCTGTTATGATCAGCGTCGCCAACATCAAGCCCATCACAATCAGAGACGATTGGGTCCGGCGTCGCAAGATCGGACGCAGACCTAACTTAAACATGACCTTGTTGCGCCATGCAAGTATGAGCAGAACAAACAGCAAGAGCCCCAGCGCAGCCCCGAGCACGGCTGCGATCGTGGTCATCTCCAGGCCGAACAGTTTCTCCAAGCTAAGCTCCTAATCCAACGGGGTCATTGCTGGCATGCCTTGCCTAGTCGGGGATCTCATCCATCATGGAGGGGATCTGGCTTAGCTGGGCGAGCACCTCTTCTGGTGTCTGCTCGCCCTCGATCTGGCCATCGCGCATGCGCACGATGCGCGAACAGCGCGCGGCGACACGCCGTGCGTGCGTGACCAGTAAGAAGGTGAGATCTCGCACTTCGTTCAGGTTGACGAGCAGATCCATGACCTGGTCGGCTGTCTCGGAGTCAAGATCGCCAGTGGGCTCATCCGCCCACACAACGACAGGGTTGTTAACCAGGGCCCGCGCGATCGTCACCCGCTGACGCTCACCACCGGATAGCTCCGCCGGGCGGTGAGCGGAACGATCTGCCAGACCCACCTGGTCAAGCGCTTCCTGCGCTTGCTCTCTAGCCTCGCGAGGGTTGATGCCAGATACAAGCAGCGGCATCTCAACATTCTCGACCGCGCTGAGGACGGGCAGCAGGTTGTAGAACTGGAAGACAAATCCCATGTGGCGGGCGCGGTAGTCGGTACGCTCGAAATCAGTCATCGCCGTCAAGGCGTTGCCTTCGATTTCTATCTCACCTTGATCGGCAGCATCCAGTCCTGAAAGGCAGTTTAGAAGAGTTGTTTTTCCGCAGCCGGACGGCCCCATTACGGCGATGATCTCTCTACGCTTCACGTCCAGGTCGACGCCGCGTAAGGCCTGTACGCTCACTTTGCCTGTGTAGTATGTCTTGTGCACATTTCTGGCGCGAATGATGGTTTCGTTTTGCATCTGACCTGTCCTGTTCGATCGCCCGCTATCTAATATACGCAATGCCCTGAGGAATGGTTGTGGTTTCTGAGAGTATTAAAAACCAGATTGGACAGGGTGCCCTGACGTGGACCTGACGCAGCCACGACTGTCTAATCCGTCTGTCTTCAGCTGGCTCAGGAATCAGTTAGCTGTACGACTTTGCCCCTCTTCCCCATTCTACAATAGCTTTAGACGGTTCTTGCTTATGGTGAACTTCTTCAATTTCAGCACTCGATTCAGGTGGGGATTATGTCAAAGCCGAATCCCAATGCATCCAGAGACTGGGGGGTTTTAACTCTCCTGTAATGTTGGCATGAACAATTGATCGCAGCATGCTTTATGTTTGTATCGCTGGATCAAACCATGGTGATCTTCAATTTGCTGATAGCCTCAATAAACACGGCCTAAGTAAAGGATACAGGACAATAATTTAAGAAGTGAATATCGTATAAGCATGTATGCGACGGTTTCGATTGATCGAGATCACGGCAGACGATATTGTTTCAACCAAGACTGATGACCATCGACTTCGTTCAGATTCGTTATCTCATCCTCCGTAATTACCTGATACCAATCACAGGCCCGGTATCCCTTTGAAAAGCACCCAAGGATGCGTTTAGAACGGAGTTCTTTCTGTGCTTATCGGGATTTAAAGAGAAGACTTTCGGTGTATAAATACGTAAACTTTGCGGAAATATGAAAAGGTGAAATCTCATCATCACCAGGCTTAAAACAGTCCTTTGGGTTCTGATCATCGCCGGTTTTATCTTTGGCTATGCGGGATTTATCGTTCCGGGTCAAACGGCTATTCTGGAGACGCCACGGCAAGGCACTTTCCAGTTCCAAAGGTTGCACATATTCTTCTTCAATCTCGTGTGTGGGGGAACAGTCCTACTCTACTTCACTCAGGACAGGCAAAAATTAACCTGGCAGGTGCTGGTCTTTCTGATTGGATCGCTCGCCTTCAGCGTCGCTGCTTTTCTTAACCTTTACCTGGTCGCTTCCATCTTCTGTATCACGTTAGCCATTGTGGTTGAGACGGTCCGTGCCAGTACGTTTTCCTTCTTTCCGGTTGAATTCTTTGATAACTCTGTCCCGCTGTCCAGGAAGTTTCATCATGCGGCACTGCTCTGCCTTTCTCTGGGGCTTCTAATTTGTGCAGGGGTGATGATTGACACTCAATATATTCATTTATTGAATAATCCCTACCTGATCCTTGACGATTTCTTCCTGGGGTTTTCCTTTCCAATCTCACTAGCCACATTTGCAGTGATGTTTTCAATATCCCAGGAGACCCATCGCCCCTTATTTCCAATCCTCGGGGTTGTATCGTTTTGGATCGTAACTGTAGGCGTTGTCGTCTTCTTTGTGCTCATCATCCTTGCGATCTGGATCGCAGAAATCATCACATCAACAGTCCTTCTACTTGATGTGCTGTTGCTGTACTACCTTTTCCGTGTGGGAACCTGGGGACTGGCAGAAGAAAGGAGATTCCTGACATCAGGGATGGTGTTTCTCATCACCACAGGCATTACTGGCGTTCTATTGGTCTTATGGAGTGTACTTGCGCCAAAGGATCTACAAGGTCATAGTTTTCTATTACAGACACATGCCTACCTATCACTTTACGGCTGGAACCTGGTTGGCTTGACCGCTATCATCCACTTAATAGACTTCCCAAAGAGGCTAAATCATGTATCGATCATCCTGCTGCATTGGGTTACAGTGGCCTTGCTGGCACCGCTTGGAAGTGAATTCCCGGTTTTGGCGATCATAGCTATTGTCCTATTTGTATTCCTGACCAGAGCACTGCTATTTTCACAACCTGATCCTTCTGTACGGTAGCAACCCCTGTTCGAATGTCTCTCCGACATCAATAAGCAGCGCGACAATAAGCAACCACAGATTGTCGCTGCCCTCGTCTCCATAACCAGG
>JASFUN010000083.1:0-6834 GCA_050050255.1 Anaerolineales bacterium
TCCTGCTGTGTGTGAAAGCGTATGATTGCTCCGAAGCGGCGGGCATTTTAAAGCAAGCGCTCGAGCAGCCTGTCCCGGTGCTGAGCCTCCTGAACGGCATCAACAACGAACAGACGTTGGCCAGAATACTTGGCCCTGAATATGTGATCCACGGCAGCTTGACAACCGCTGTTCAAATGACCCGTCCCGGCGTCGTTGAGGTCGCGCGGCGGCGGGGCCTGGGAATTGCGGGGCATCATCCGCTGGCGGCTGATCTGGTTGGTGATCTCGCAGCGGCTGGCTTCCGGGTTGAGCATTACCGGAACCCGGATCGAATGAAGTGGTCCAAATTGCTGACCAATATCGTCTCAAACGCGACTTCGGCGATCACCGGACTCGATCCGGGCCGGGTCTTCGCACACCCTGGCCTGGCTGGATTGGAGCTGGACGCGCAGCGTGAAACAGTGCGCGTCATGCACCAATTGGGTTTCAGCCCACAGAACTTGCCGGGGGTCTCCGTCGCCATCCTGGGTCGCGCTGTCTTCCTGCCGAAATTCTTGACACGCCGCATTCTGGGAAGCATTGTAGCGAGCGGCCGCGGTCAGAAGAAACCTTCCTTACATTACGACATCGGGCGTGGCAAATCCGAAGTCGACTGGCTCAATGGAGCGGTTGCCCGCTACGGAACAGAGCTGGGCGTCGCGACGCCAGTCAACGAGGCCCTGACCCGCACGATGAAAGCGCTGGTTGACGACGCAAGCCTGCACTCCGCTTTCCTGGGCAAACCTGAAGCCCTGCTCGCCAGGGTTTACCCTGATCGAGCATGATGAGGGAAACAAGCCGGCGGGATCGGCGCATACTGGGCTTCCTTGTTTACAGGTATAATCGTCTTTTGAGCCAGATGGGTGCAGAGCGTAAGGAACGGAGACGTGATGGGGTTTAATGATAAAGTTGCCATCGTTACCGGCGCCTCGCGCGGCATCGGAAGGGCGATCGCCGTAGAGCTCGGGTCGCTGGGCGCCAGCGTTGTGGTCAATTTTAACCGCAGCGCGGATGCCGCCAATGAGGTTGTCCAGGAAGTCAGGGATCGGGGCGGTGAAGCTGTCGCCATCCAGGCTGATGTGAGCGATTTCGACCAGGCTAAGAACCTCATCCAGAAAGGGATTGAGCATTTCGGCGAACTGCACATCCTGGTCAACAATGCCGGCATCACGCGTGATGGCCTGATCATGACGATGTCGGAGGAAGATTGGGACGCGGTCACTGCGACGAATCTAAAGTCGACCTTCAATTGTTCCAAAGCCGCTGTCCGGCACATGATGAGAAAACGCTACGGCCGCATCATTAACATCAGCTCCATCTCCGGGGAAATGGGCAACGCTGGCCAGACAAATTATTCTGCTTCCAAGGCAGGACAGATGGGCTTCACGAAAGCGCTTGCGCGTGAAGTAGCTTCCCGCAACATCACAGTAAACGCGATCGCGCCCGGATTCATCGAAACGGATATCTGGGAGACAGTTCCCGAGGATATCCAGACGGGTTTAATGGATGTCATCCCGCTGGGGCGCATCGGCGCTCCGGAGGAAGTGGCTAAAGCCGTCGCATTCCTGGCATCGGATGAAGCAGCCTACATCACGGGTCACATACTCAACGTCGACGGCGGCATGGCGATGTAATTTGGAAGGAAAAATCATGTCTCAAACGGAAGAGATGCACGATCGCGCTCCAGGCACAACCACCATGGCTCCCGGCGTGCTTGTCACGCTGGCAAAGTTCACCGCGCTGAACGTGCCCGGCGTCGCTGCGATGGCGCCGAAACCCGGGGGTGTCAACCGCATCTTCCGGCGCGGCTCGGGTGAAGGAGTGCAGATTGAGATCGATGAGGAATGTGTTTGTATCGAGCTGTTTCTCATCCTGGAAAGCGACACCAACGTGCGTGACGTGAGCCGTAAAGTGCAGTCCGAGGTGGCGCGGGCTATCCAGGAGATGGTTGGGATGGAAGTAACCCGGGTAGACGTGCACATCGAGGACATTTACTACAAACCGGAAGAAGATTGACCGGCCAGCTATGAAGCGGGAACGCCGAAGGGCAAGGACCTTAGCATTACAAACACTTTATGAAGTTGACACAGTCGGACATCCCGCTGCGGAGGTGCTCGCGCGTCATATCGACGGCAACCAATCGATCAGCGATCACAACGCCGGGTTCATGAAGGAACTCGTCGAGGGCGTTTTGGAACTTACACCCCGGTTGGATGAGTACATCGCCGGATGCGCGCCCGAATGGCCTGTAGATCAAATTGCGGTTCTGGATCGCAACATTCTGCGCATGGCGATCTGGGAGATTGCGGTTTCCGATGAAACACCGCTGAAGGTCGCCATCAACGAGGCGGTTGAACTTGCCAAACGTTTTGGTTCCGACAGCTCCCCGCGCTTCATCAATGGTGTGCTCGGTACGCTGGCTAAACAATCATCTGAATTACGACAGCAGTTCTTATCAGATTAAAGAAACCTATGGATATCCTTGGCATTGGCCCGCTCGAACTTCTTTTCATAATGCTCATCGCCCTGATCGTCGTGGGTCCTAAAGACCTGGCGCGCGTAGGCCGTACGCTTGGGCGTACGCTGAACCGGATCTACCGCTCTGACAGCTGGAGAGTCTTAAACGAGGCATCTAAGACCATCCGGACGCTGCCTAACCGTCTTGCACGGGAGGCCGCATTGGAGGAGCTGGATGCGGTCAAAGACGATGTCAATAAGACACGCGAAGAGCTCGAATCCGAATCGCGTAAATTCGATCAGAGCCTGAAGGCATGGACTCAGCCACCTACGAAAAATGAGCCGCCGCCAGAATCGGATGAGCAAGAGCCAGAGGCATCAACCCCTGCCCGGGAGCATGGCGAAGACGACGATGAAGAGGGCGGTGAAGGCTGAGCTTCATACGTTCATTCCTGGGCCGCATCTGGCAAATAATAACTGCACCATTCCGTTGGCTGTTGAAGCCGTTCTACGCGCTGCGCGACTTCATCAACTACGACCCTGAAGATGTCCCCATTGCAGACGTTTTCTCAAGGACGCTCGAAGAGCCAACGCTGGTTTTTGAGCACCTGGAAGCCCTCAGGCGACACCTGCTGCGTGCCCTGGCGGTGCTCATATTGGCAGTAGCAGTTTCAGCCATCTTCGCCCAGAACATCCTCGCCTGGCTCTCTGCGCCGATCGGTGGCCTGGAGAAACTGCAGGCGATCGAAGTCACCGAAAATATCGGCGCCTTTATGCGCGTGAGCCTGCTGACCGGCTTCGCTTTATCACTGCCCTACATCGGGCTTGAAATTTTCGCCTTCATGAACCCGGGGCTGAGGCGCCGTGAGCGTATCATGCTGCTCTCGTTCATCCCGACCGGCACCATCCTGTTCGTGCTTGGCGTGCTCTTCACCTACTACGTCATGCTGCCCGCAGCCCTCCCCTTCCTGCTTAATTTCCTGGGCATCAGCACCGCCATTCGGCCGGCAAATTACATCCGCTTCGTCACCGGCCTGATGTTCTGGATCGGCCTGTCCTTCCAGTTCCCGCTCGTCATCTACGCCGTTGCTGCGCTGGGTTTTATCGACGCACGCATGCTGATCCGCGGTTGGCGCTATGCCGTGCTGGTAATCGCGATCGTCGCCGCCGCTGCCACGCCCACGATCGACCCGATCAACATGGGGCTGGTCATGCTGCCCATGATCGTGCTCTACTTCTTCAGCATCCTCCTGGCTGCAATGGCCGGCCGGGGCCGCCGGAAAGAGCAGCCCTCAAACCGTTAGCCACCTGCTGCACTGATCAGGTCACACGCCCTCATAAAAATCCGCTCCTATTTTGCCCTTCCTTCATTGAACAGGTACAATCCACGCGCTCACGATCACGCGTGACACAGTCACAGGAGGATTTCCAGGATGCGCCCTGTCTATGCCCTCTCCGGAGGGGTGTCTAAATTCAGCAAGGCCCGGCCGGATAAGACCTTCCCGGCAATCGTCAAGGAGGCTTACGATTACGCCATTTCCGACCTTGGCCTCGACTTCCCAACGTTCACAGCCATCGTCGACGGCTCGGTGGCTTCCTATTTCTCCGATCATTTCTCACGCCAACTCATGGCCGGCATCATGGTACAGGACTACCTGGGCTTGTGTCCGAAACCCAGCCACCGTGTCGAGGGCGGCGGGGCGACCGGTGGCCTCTGTTTCCAGGAAGCGTGGAAAGCGATCGCCTCAGGCCACATGGATGTCTGTGCCGCCTACGGGTTCGAGACGATGAGCCATGTCGAAACCTGGAAAGGCAATGAGTTTATCGCTCTGGCCTCAGACGTGTCCTGGGACTACCCGGTTGGGGGTTTCTACTCCGGCTATTACGCCATGATGGTCACGCGTCACATGAAGGAGTTCGGCACGACCGTCGAGCAGATGGCGAATGTTTCGGTCAAGAACCACATCAACGCGTACTACAACCCCTACGCTCAGAAGCGCAACCGCTACACGGTTGAGGACGTACGCAGCGCCCCGATGGTCGCATGGCCGTTGACCCGCCTCGATATCTGTGTCATGTCGGATGGAGCGGCGGCAACGATCCTCGCCTCCGAAGAGGGGCTTAAAAAGCTTGAAGCTGCCGGCGCTCATGTCGCCAGGCCACTCGTGCGCGTCACGGGCATCGGCCGTGGGACGGACGCCATGCGCATGTCTGACCGCCCGCACGTAGATTTCGAAACCTTTATGCGCGAATATGCCACTGAACAAGAAAAAGCTTCCGACGAAACCCGGAAATATTACCAGGAGCTCTGGGACCACGGCACGCGCTATCCAGGCGTGCATTCATTCCGGGCCGGACGCACAGCGGGTAACATGGCATACAAACATGCTGGCATCGAGATCCCTCTGGAAGAGCTCGATTTCGTTGAGCTTCACGACGCCTATACTTCCAGCGAGCTCCAAACATACGAAGATCTAGGTTTGTGCCGCTACGGTGAGGGCGGGGCGTTTGCCGAATCCGGAAAAGCACACATGCCCGGCATCGATTATGGCGTTGACTTGAAGGATGAGCCTGCATGCCCGGTGAACCCGTCGGGCGGGTTGATCGCTTGTGGACACCCGGTTGGCGCCACCGGACTGATGCAGGCAGTCTTCGCCATCTGGCAATTGCAATCCACTGTAAAGAAGCACTTTGGAGACGACCAACTGCAGATCAAGGATGCGCGCAGGGGCGCCATCCATTCGCACGCTGGCACTGGCACTTATGTGACCGTCAGTATCCTTGAGAGGGAGGCCTGAGCATGGCAAAGCTTCCAGATAAACGCCCCGAAACCCTCGGTGGGTACATCGTCCACGGAATCCCATTCCCAGTTGAGACCGATCCTGACGCGCTGGCCTTCCTGAAACGCATGGCCCCGCTGCAAATCGAGCAGGACTATCAGATCACATACCTGCATTCCTACGCGCAGGATAGCCCCTGGTTCGCGGCTGTCACCCAGAAAAAACTGCTCGCAACTCAGGATCCAGAATCGGGCTATACCTATGCAACGCCTCGCGGACATGATATGTATTCCGGCGCGGAGACAAACTGGATTGATATCACAGACCGGGAAGCCCGAGTGCACGCATTCACTGTATGCCATTTCGGCTCGGAGGAGTTCTTGCCGGAGACACCTTTTGTCTTGGCGCTGATCGAATACGAGGATGTGGACACATTGTTCTTGACGCGATTAGTGGGTGTGGACCCGATGGACGCATCCTTGGATTGGATCGGGATGAAAGTCAAGCCGCGTTTCCTCAGGAACAGCAAGCTTAAGCCGACAGACGTCTACTTCCTACCTGCCTGATAGTTTCGCTGAGTCAGGCCTCTGCGTCCAGCTGTCTTTTAAGTTCACCAGGTCAGTGGCTATTTGCCCACTGACCTGATTAATGGAGATCCTTTGACCGAACCTATCTCGGCTGCGCATCCTAATTTGCAGCTCGCCCGGAAGCGGCTCCAGCGCATGCTGCGCGTCTGGGCGCTGTTGTTTGCGGCGATGGGCGTGACCGCCTGGGTCGCCATGCACACGACCCACCCGCTCACCTCAGTAGGCTGGCTGCTGGCGGCGTTGCTGTTTGCTCTGGGCTCACAGCCTGCATTCCTCGTGCTCGCAGCGGTAATCTGGGGAATCTCGATAACCAGCTTAATACCCGGTGCGGCAGGGTTGTTGGGACCAGACCCGCTCAGCATCCTCTTTGCCGGCGGCCTGCTGGAGCAGATCGTTTTGATCTTCATCCGGGTCGTTTTCGCTGTGATGGCGATGAATCAATTCCTCTTCTACCGCATGCTTTACGGCACCGAACGCATGACCGGCCTGGACGAGTCGCTGCCTGACATCCCGGAAGTGATCCCGAACAAAACAGATCTGCTCGCGCAAATCTCAGCCGGGATCGCAGCTGTCGCCATGATCATCGTAGCCATCGGTTGGCTGGTCGATTATGCCGGCGCGGCGCGCTACCTGCTGCATGGTGCTGCAATCGCCGCAACTTATGCCGTTGGCCTCGGACTTGGCTGCGCTTTCTCGCCAACGGACAAGCGTGGAAGTGCACTCATCTCAGTATTCCTGGGTGCACTGACATTCCTCCTGGCCCTCACCTCCGCGCCAAACGTTTAGAAATTGACCGATGGACAACCAACCTCAATCCACACTTGGGACGCGCAAAGACGGCGAAATACTCTCCCAGCACCGGTTGAAGGAGGGTGTTGAGCAGCGAATAGTCATCATGTTGATCGTCAGCGTAATCACGATGGTCGCCGCGCTCCTGTGGTCCCTCTATCGCTGGCTCTTTGCCTTCAGCCACTTTGGACCCGCCGTGG
>JASFUN010000084.1:0-6786 GCA_050050255.1 Anaerolineales bacterium
CTGGCCGAGCATGGATTGACCGTGGAACTCAGTTCCGCAGCTAGAGCATGGCTGGCGGATGAAGGTTACGATCCAGATTTCGGTGCCCGCCCGCTGAAGCGCGCTTTACAGAAGTACATCGAAAGCCCACTCTCGGTGAAGATACTCCAGGGCGAGTTCACCGAAGGCGACAGCGTGATGGTTGACTATGTCGATGATGAAGGCGTCGTGTTTCGACCAATCGAACGCGGTACCCCGGTCCAGATTGAAGAAGAAGTCTCAGCTTGAATTTGAGCGTATCAAACAAAGGGACGGGCGACAATCAGTCGCCCGTCCTTTTGTTTAAATCCCCGAATCCTATCAGTCCGATGGTTGTGGAGCTATGCGCGAGGCTTTTTCATCCCGAGCGCTCTCAAGAAATCCAAGCGCGCTCTCCAGATTCGATTCGGTCATCGCACCGATCATCGTAGCCAGTTCTTTGGCGCGTTCGGGGTCGTCAAGCGAACGCGTCGTCGTTATGGTCCGACCGTCTTTCACCTGCTTTTCCACTTTCACGTGTTGGTCGCCAAACGCCGCAAGCTGGGGGAGGTGAGTGATGCAGAGCACTTGGTGGGCGACTGATAGAGCCCACAATTTCTGTCCGACGATCGTCCCAACCCTGCCGCCGATCCCCTGATCGATCTCATCGAAGATCAGTGTGGGTGTTCGGTCTGCTTGCGCAAGCACGCTTTTCAATCCCAGCATAAGCCTTGAGGTCTCACCGCCGGAAGCAATTTTAGCCAGCGGTTTTAAGCCTTCGCCCGGGTTCGGGGCGACCAAGAACTCCACTTGATCGATACCGGTCGGATAAAATGCAAGGCGTTTTCCTTCAACCGGCACGCCGTCCGAGGCTTCCTGCTGGACCAGATTGAGATCAAATTCAGCCTCGGCCATGCGTAGATCGTCCAAGTGTGCTTCGATAGCGGAGCTCAGTTCTTCACCGGCTCGGGTGCGCGCTTCCGAGAGTTCGACGCCAAGCTTGGCTAACTGCTCTAACAGGCCTTGCTCCTCGAACTGCAGCTTTTCGATGCGCTGCTCGGCGTGCGTGATTGAGTCCATCTCCTGGCGGGCGAGTTCCGCCTGACGCAGCACGGCCTCGATGCTGCCGCCGTACTTGCGCTTGAGTGATTGAATCAAGTTGAGACGATCCTCGACCTCGTTGAGGCGCTTTGGGTTGAAGTCAACCTCTTCCTGATAGCGCCGCAGGGTACGGCTGAGATCGGCGATATCCTCCATCAAGGCCTGAGCCCGGTCCCCGAGAGGTTTCATGCTTTCGTCAATCTCGGCCAGCTCCGTCAGCGCATCAACCGCCCGACCTAATTGGTCCATAGCCGCATCCCGGCTGTTGACGCCGCCGGCAAGTGTGGCGACCACCTCCGCGCTGAGGCGGGTGAGTTGTTCGGTGTTGGCGAGGCGGGTGCGTTCCTCCCGCAGATCCTGCTCTTCATCAACATTAAGCTGGGCAGCCTCGATCTCATCAATCTGGAAGGTGAGGTAATCCGAGCGGCTCTGCGCCTCTCGTTCATTGGTGCGCAGGGTTTCCAGCTCTGCGCGCACCCTGCGTAGCTGGGCGTAAGCTTGTTGGTAGCGTGAACGCAGGTCGTCCAGCTTCGCGTAGCGATCAAGCAGGTGGACATGTTCGGCGACTCGCCGCAGGCTTAAATGCTCGGATTGGCCATGAACGTCGACCAGCCAATCACCGAGTTCACCCAGCAGGGAAAGCGTTGTGACCCGGCCGTTAACGCGAGCGACGTTGCGACCCTCACGTCGGATCTCCCGGCTGAGCACCAGATACCTGGGGTCATCCATGAGGTTTTCACGTTCAAGAATTTTGTGCACATCGCTTTGAATGTCTTCATCGATCGTGAAGTGGCCTTCGATCAACGCCACATCCGCCGCGCTGCGGATGGCGGTGCTGTCGGCGCGTCCGCCAAGCAGCATCTCGACGGCATCGATGATGATCGACTTACCCGCACCGGTCTCGCCTGTGAGGACGACGAAACCTGGCTCCAATGAAAGCTGCAGGTCATCGATAATGGCGAAATTCTGTATGCGCAACTCGGTGAGCATGATCGCTTAAAGTTGGATGCCCTTCAGTCGGTAGAAGAGTGAGCCAATAATCAAGACGCCGTAGGCAACCGGCCAGATGAAACTTACCAGCGAGCTCCCCAGGAACGCGCCGTTCAAGCCTCCCCCGAGCAGCAGCCACTGCAGCATGGGGAAGAACCGCGTGAGAAGGTAGACCAGCACCCCGAGTGACGCGGCGACTGCGCTGACAAGCGGAAGATTCTGGTGCCTGCGCCGTCGGACAGCCCAACGGATGACTTCGGCGATCCCGCCGCCGGCTAGCGGTGCAATGAACAGCCCCCAGAAACCCAGGAGGTCCAGCACCGCAGTGGCGAGGCCTACCAGAATGAACGCCGCTGCCCCGGCGATTGGGAAATCTAGCGAGCGCGAAGTGTTGAAGGTCTTCTGTTGTCCGCGTACACATTCCTTGCAGCGGTACCCGACGGGTGTAAGGACAGCGCATTGTGCACAGATTGGTTTCTCGCAGCGGTTGCAGCGCAGCGTGGTCTCACGGTTGGGATGGTTGGCACATACGAGGCTGGCTTCAGTCATCTTCCGGCTCCGACGGATGGATTTTCATTCATGCGAGAGGTCAGGTTGCGATAGAAATAATCCGGATCCTGTAAACGCACGAATTCTACATGATGCTGGCTTGCGCAGGCGCGCACGCTGTCGTGATCCAGCATCGCAATCGGTTCCTGGCCATCGACGCTGAGCGAAGCCTGGTGTTCGGTGCGGACACTGATGCGTACTTCAGATCCCTCGTGCAGCACGATCGCTCTGTCGACCGATAAGTGTGGTGCGACTGGAACAATCAGGATATTCCTGAGTTCAGGCGGCAGGATTGGGCCTCCCGCAGCGAGGGCATAGGCTGTGGAACCGGTCGCGGTTGAAATGATGAGGCCATCGGCAACATAAGTCGTAAGCGTATGTCCATCGATTTTGGCAGTGAGATGTACGGGTCGCACAATTTCACCTCGTCCGATGACGCATTCGTTGAGGACGTGCCAGCTGCTGAGGAGTTCATCGTCGCGGTAGTGCTCTGCGCGCAGCATCATCCGTTTCTCCAGCCAGAAGTCCCCAGCGAGCACCCTTTTCAGGGAGGGCTGCCACTCTGAATGCTGGATTTCGATCAGGAAACCAAGTCCACCGAAGTTGATCCCGAGTATAGGGACGTGCTCTGGGGCGCAGAGATGACCGGCGCGCAGCATGGTGCCGTCGCCCCCGAGGGCGATGAGTAGATCGACGCCGTCCGTGACATGCCTGCGCAGTTCGTCGTCGTTCAATGAGCCCTGAACGACCTCCAGACCGGAGGCGAGCAGGAAATCAGATAGTTCCTGGGCCAGGCGCGTGGCGCTGGACATATTGGGGTGTGAGGCTACCGCGATCCTCTTAAGACGTTCGTGTTGAGCGCACATTATCGATATTATACGTTGCTTCCGGATGCAGGTCGGCGGCTGCGCTGATCACTGGTCCGATAATTTCTTCTCAACAGATTCGAGCGCACGCTTCAATTCACGCTGCTGGAAACTGGTTGTGATGTCGCCGCGCGTTCGTTCGGTGACGCCGCGCACCATGTCGGTAGTCCGCCGCAGGTTCTTGGTCAGCGCGTCGGGGAAGTCGATGGTTACAAGCAGGCCGTAAATTTCGTCCATCAGTTCAAGCAGGCGTTCCGCTTCGGCGAGCGAATCGTGGCGCAGGATATCGAGGATGCGTCGACGAAGTTCACCAGCCGCTTCCGCCAGTCCGTTTAACCAAGGGACATAATCCATGTCCAGCGCATCCGGCCCGGGAAGCTCCTGGCCGCCGATGAGCTTCAGGGTGATATTGGCTTCGGCATACTCTTTCAGCGCCGATTGTGTGTACCCGGCGTGGTAGAGGTCAGGGTATGGTTCAAGGTCTTTTTGCAGTGCTTCAACGAGCTGACGCGCCTCGGAGAGCAGATCCATGGCTTGATCAAACTCCTCGCGATGCACGGCGCGGATAGCCTTGGAGCAGTAGCGTATCAAGCTGCGCGATTGCTGCAGCGCCTGATCACGAAGCTGGTTTTTGGTTTCCAGGTGCTGCCGAATTTCGTCGCCGATCTTATCGAGGTTATCCATCGTTTTCATCGTCCTCTCCATCCTCGTTTTTCGTGGATCTGAAGAGCTGGTCGGCAAGCGAGGTCCCTTCGGGGAGTTCAATCTCGCCGAAGCGCTGTTCAAACTTGGCGATGTGGTCGCCGAGTGCACGATGGAGGAGCTTAGCATTAAACGCCGTCATGATCACGCGGCTGCGCACACGCGCCTGCTTGGATTGAGGCAGGATCTGTGCGAAGTCGAGCACGATCTCGGAGCGAGAGTTTGATATCAGGACGAAGTTGGCGTAGGTGGGCTCCAGGTTATCTGGCATCTGGATGGGCATACGCCCACCGCGCGGTGGTTTTGGTGTAGGTTTGGTCATGAGTTATCTCCCGGAAAATGGGCGTCCTCAGCCAATGTAGGCTGAGGACGCTCGTTGGAACCGGATTTAGAAGGGGATGTCGTCTTCCGACTCGGGAGCGGCCGCGCCGCTGCTCTCTTCGTAGTCATAGCCGCCCGTATCGTCACGCCCGCCAAGGAAGCGAACGGTTTGTGCGTTGACCTCGAATGAAGCCGCCGGGGTGCCGTCCTGGCGATTCCAGATGCGGGGATTGCCGTTTTCATCTCCGACAAGCCGGCCTTCTATCAACACCTGGCGCCCCTTGCGCAGATACTGGTTCACGGTTTCCGCCTGGCGACCCCAGACGGAGACGCGGAACCAGATAGTCTCATCCTGACGCTGTCCGGAACTGTCCGTATAGGTGCGGTTGGTGGCGACGGATAGGTTGGTCACTGCCTGACCGCTGGGTGTGTAGCGCATCTCAGGATCGCGACCGAGGTTGCCGACAAGAATGACTTTTTGGAACATGGGATTCTCCTTCCGATGGGGATCGTTTTTTTCGTTCCGACCCGGGTGGCCGGTCAACATAGTGTGCGCCCATCGTGACTAGAACAATTGTACTACTAATTAAACGGCGATGTCAAGACCCAATTTTTCGGATCACGGGGTACGGGCGGGCGTTTGGGATCGCCACGCGTCGGTGTAGGAATATATGCTTGCCAGGATGTCCGCGGCGGCCTGCCCATCGAGCGGTACGGGCCTGCCGGTTTCATCAAGCCGCACCGGCAAGAACTGCAACTCACGCACACCGTCCGGGTCCAACCAAACCTTGAGCAGCGCGCTTTCTGCCGGGCCAGCGTCCTCGAAGACGAAATTGCCGAGGCCGTAAACGATCACACCACCCGGGTTGAATTCTACAGGTTGGAGGATGTGGGCATGGTGACCGAGCACAAGATCAGCTCCAGCTTGTAAGGCTGCACGAGCTGCCTGCACCTGCGCTTGACTCGGTTGGGGAACGTATTCGTATCCGCTGTGAAGTAGGACCACGACCAGGTCGGCTCGCTGCTTTGCGCGTTCTATCTCGGCTTGCATCTCTTGTGGGTCAGCCCACGCGACGCCGGGAGCAACTTCACGCGCCGACCAACTGCGGGTGTCGAAACCTCGGAATTCCTGGGGCACATCAACAAACGAGAGAAAGGCGAGCGTTAATCCATCCTGGTCTACCCAATATGGATGGTGTGCTGCGGCATCGTCGCGGCCGGCGCCAACCGTTGCGATCCCGTGCTCCTGCAACGTTTCAATCGCATCGATTAACTGTTGTGGGCCGAAATCCATAGCATGGTTGTTGGCGAGTGAGAGCAGGTCGAAGCCTGCCGAAGCCAGTGCAGGCACGGCCTCGGGTGGCGCCTGGAACGTGTAACCCTTATCCTCCGGCCCACCTCCGGTGCCGAGCGCAGATTCGAGATTGCCGATTGTCAGGTCGGCGCCCTGAAGCTGTTCGGCCACGAATTCAAATGGGTAGGCAACGTCACCGGCTTCCAAAGCGGCACCAATCGAACGCGCGAGCATCAGATCACCGACGGCGGCAAGCTCGATGTGGGGATCGGATTCGATCGAACTCCGCAAGATCGGGATAAGCACATCCAGTGCCTCTTGAGCCCGGGGGTTGGCGACGAGCGAAAAACTGCGTCGTATTGGGTACTCGCGATCGGAGGGGTGGTAGCCCCCGACAAGCAGGGACTTCATGCCCGGCTGCATGTCGGCCCAATCCATTGCCTGGATGAACTCTGAACCATCGCGCAGCACCGTTTCTGCTTGCTCCAGCGTGAGTTCGCCCCATTGGGATGTGAATGGGACCGCAAGGGCAATCGGCCGATCGCCAGTCGGGATGCCGCCGGTAGCTTCGATGAGAACGGCGTCCACCCAACCGACATCCACGTCTTCAACGGAAGGCACACCCACATCCAGCTGCCATTTGTGCAGCCCGCCATCTTCGTTGACCTGCGCAAGTGCTCCAGAAGCGGCTTGAGCCCATTCGGTGGGCACTTTAAGGATTAATGCCTGAGGTTGTTCTGTCGGCTGCAGGGTGGGCGAAGCCGGGGGCGTCGGTTCGAGTGTTTCCTGCCGATCCTGCGGATTGGGTGAAGGAGCCGGCAGCCCCGGGGTTGATCCCCGCGCGGCGCATGCGCCTATCATCAGCACGGCGAGGGAAGATACGAGCATCCTTATTGCTAGCCTGAGCGATGGGATGCCCAGGCATTGGCGGGAAAGCAGCATGCGTAGATTATAAGCGCAAGGACC
>JASFUN010000085.1:0-6781 GCA_050050255.1 Anaerolineales bacterium
GCGCAAAAAGACACGCTGACGCCGCTGATCGTGTCGTTCTTCACGACAGCCTTGAACGTGCTGCTCGCCATCACGCTGGCGCGCCCGTTCGTCGAAGGTGGGCTTGAGCATGGGGGATTAGCACTGGCAAACGGGATCGCGGTCGGCGTGGAGGCGTTGATCGGCCTGACGATCCTGCATTTCCGCTGGGGTGGGGTGGACGCCAGGCGCATTCTCTCCGACGCGCTCAAAGCAGCGCTTGCTGCAGCTGTGATGGGGGCCGCCATCTACGCGTTCGCCTGGCTGCTCCAACCCGGAAGGCTCGTGCTCCTGCTAGGCGGCGGGGTGATCGGCCTGGTTGTCTACGTCTCATCCGCGCTGCTGCTGGGATTGAAGGAGGTACGCACCCTTCCGCTTTCGGTCGTGCATGGGCTGCTAAGAAGAGAACGTCCAGAATCTTGATCGGGGAGTATACGGGGATGGCATACGCTTTGCCCTATGCAGAGTCCCCAGCACCTTGTAGGTGCCGGGGACTTCTACTCTCACTCAATCGTGATTGTTGGCAGTTGCTCTGTCCCCCAGCGTTGAGGCTGACCCTCAAACTCGTCCACCGGGGTTGGTTGCAGGGATTCACTTTCAGGGTCGAATCCCAATGCGCTTTCCAACGTCAATTGGTAGCGACCAAACAGGTCGGCATCCTCAACCATCTGTTGGTCGCCGGTCTCTAAAGCGACCTCGCGCAGCTTGAGCTCCATTGTGCGCGCAATCTGCCAGGCGGATAAGTACTCGCCCTGCAGGTAAAGCGCGTCGATTCGCTTCAGCGCCTCGGCCGTCTCAACAATTGTCACGTTCCGTCGCAGTTCAACATCATCGACCGGATCGTAATTGGAAATGCGCGCGACCACGACGGTGACATCTCCACCCACCTCACGGATCCGCTGTGCAAATGGATCCTCATAGATCAGCGTGACGGCAGCGACTTCTCTGGGCCCCGGAGCCGCGCTGACCCCATCCAGCCTGGCAAGCAGAACCTGACTGTCCCCCGCACCCATATCCTGCATCGGAACCTTGACGCCTTCAGCGGGAGGGATTCCTTCATAACCAGTCACTTCCCTTAGACTGAAGCCTGGAGCAGGCTCAATCAGGATTTGAACGTCATTAGCCACGCGCTCGACAAGACCTTCCACCTCCTCAAGAAACACCTTCTCCATCTCCTGAGCAGAATCGACGAAGTGATACGCGCCGTGGCCTTGCTGTGCCAGCTCTGAGAGAAGCTCATCGTTCATATCTATCCCCAGACCAATCGTCGAGAGGTGAATGCCCTTTTCATTGAATTCGAGTGCGTTCTCGGCGATCCTCACCGGATTGGTTATCCCAACGTTGGCGATTCCATCTGTGAGCAGAAGCACCCGGTTATTGCGGCGGACATCAAATTGCTGATCCACTTGCTCGAACCCGAGCATCATACCCGCATGTAAATTGGTTTGACCGCCAGGCTGAATCTGCATGACGGCTTCCTCGATCCAGTGTTTATCGCCAACAAAGGAGGCCGGATGGATTACCCGTGCGCTCGTGTCGTAGGTGACAATCGAGACGATGTCATCTGCCTCCAGCGTCTCAAGGAACACGATCAACGATTGGCGCAGGTAGGAGATTTTTCCCGGCTCACCCATGGATCCACTCGTGTCAAGAACAAGAGCCAGGTTGAGCGGCGTGCGCACCAGGCGACCAGCTTCGCGGGCTTGCAGCCCCACTTGCAGCCAGATTTCTCCACCAGTTGTTGGGAATCCCGTATTACCCAACCGCAAATCCAAACCCAGCGGTTCACCGGCAGGCACCGGGAAGCGTTGGTCATAGTAATTCAGATACTCATGAACCCGGACGTTCTCCGCCGGCACGATGGCACCTCTCTCAATTAGCCCCCTGCTGTAGGCTTTTGATGCGTCTTGCGAGGCGGCACATGCTCCCAACATTATCCCTAAGAGCAACCAGATCACCCCTAGCGCATAATAAGTCTTTTTCGTATACATGTCGTCGTTCCTCCTTGTGATGTGTAGTTCCTTCCTGCCCACATCCTTGGCGAAAAGCATGTACACTACAAGAACCAGAACCGTTACACTCGCTGCAACAAACATTTCGGTGCCCTCCCTATGGAAACATTCTCAGAATTGCTCTCTAGTTTTTCCGAACGTACAGGGATTTCCGATGCTGAGCTCGCTCGCCGCACGGGGGTGAGCAGGCAGACCATCTTCAGATGGAAGGAAGGGCGCTCCAGGGGACCCCGACACAGGGACATGGTCCTGCAGTTGGCTGATACTCTGCAGGTCTCCGATCAAGAACGCGATGCATTACTCTTGGCTGCCGGATTCCCACCCGTTGGTAATCAATCAGAACTCAGCTTTGAGTCAAAGCCCGATGCAGCAAGATCTCCATTCTGGAAGCATCCTGCTACCATCGTCGCGGCTGGGATATTCCTTATCCTGCTGATCGTTGCATCGGCACTGGGCCTATCACAAAACGGCGTGCTGACCCGCCTATTTGCGCCCTCCATACAACCCGCTGCTGAAGGGGAAACGCTCATCCTTGTATCGAGATTTTCCAATTATGCCAATGAACAGGTCGGATTTAACGTGGCAGGTCGATTGGGAGAAGCGATTCGAGACGAACTGGACGACGGCCTCCCTGAACAGGTCAGGGTAGAGATATATCCCGAGGTAGTCACCACGGATAGCCTCGCCCAGGATCGCGGCGCTGATTATGGTGCCACACTCGTTATCTGGGGTGAGTACGACAGCGGACGTGTGATCGTCCATTCGACCGTGCCGCATCTTGATCTCCATACGGCTGCCCAAGGTCGAGAATGGTTTATCTCCTCCTCAGAGGAGTTAACCACCGTGGTCAATTCCAAACTTCCTCAAGAAATCCGCTGGGAAGTGCTCCACATCCTTGGACAAACGTACTACCTTGCTGGAGAAAGCGACACCGCCGAGACCTTGTTCAAGAGCGCCGTACAGGTGCAAACCGAGGATCCATCCAACAGTGGTCTGGCCTATTTTTTCCTGGGCTTGATAGAGAGCCAACGCGATAAACCCGATCTTGACAGCGTCATCGCATACTACAGCGAGGCAATTGCCCTACGACCGAAACTGGCATCAGCTTTGAACAATCGAGCGATCGCATATCTTGAACGAAGCGCTCCCGGCGACCTGGAACGCGCCCGGGACGACTTCCAGCGCGCCATCGAGTTAGTCCCTTCGCTCTATGCTGCGACCCACAATCTCGCCATCACGCTGTTTCACATTAATCAGGAGTCTCTTCACGAGTCGATCGAATTGCTTAAGAAGGCGGTACAGCTGAACTCCGACGCTCCTGCTTCACCGCATGCATTATGCTGGTATCACACATTGGATGGAAAACCCGACAAGGCCCTGCCCTATTGTGAACGCGCGGTATCGCTCGACCCATCAGGAGCGTACATTGAGAGCCTGGCCATTACACATGCCAAGCTTGGCGAATATGCAGCAGCCATCGCCGAATTGAACGCCTATCTCGATTATCTAGAATCGAACAGTCCGAAGGAATATGAGCAAGAATTATCTCTTGTAAACTCCTGGATCGATTTGCTGGCAGCAGAGCTTGACCCATTCGATCGCGAGACGATCCTGTCCATCCTGCGATGATGCCGTCGGAAGACAGCAGCAATACCGGCAGGTAACAATATCCGCAAGCATTCCGAGGTTGTGCTTCCATGTTTAACGTAAAAAAAGTCCCCGGGAATTATGAATTGTCGGGGACTTTTCCATCCACAAGAGGGATATCCGAAAACTGTCTTCAACGGCCACTGGCACTTCAGGCCAGGTTATTAGCGCAAGAACCGGTCACGCGAAAAAAGAACTCCCCCGTCATGGACTGGGGAGTTTTGTGGTCTTTGCTATCCTGTCGTTTAGATCCTTAAGGTTGTGTCTGGATGGCCCCCGAAATGATGTCACTTCTAATTTGCTCCAGATCGCTCTTCACCTCATCTGGAACTAGGTCAGCATAGGATCCAAACGGGGCCAGACCAACACCGTTGTTTTCAAGTGTCCCGATATAAAGTCCACCCTGGAACGTATCATCCTGTACGCTTTCTATGGTGTCAAATACGGCCACATCAATATTTTTTAGCACCGAAGTCAGGACCGAATCTGCTTGCTCCGGAACACTTACGGTCCAGTCAGAGTCCACCCCAATAATTAGAATATCATCCCGGTCCCCAGCAACTGCGGCCGCCCCAAGCCCTACGCCGCCTGCAACCGGCATGATGATATCGGCGCCCTCATCCACCAACAATTCCGTAACCTCAACACCTTTCTGTACATCATCAAAAGTATCTGTGAACAAACCCGTTCTCAATTCAGGATCCCACCCTAAGGTGACAACATCGGTTCCATGTTGTTGATTGTAGTAGCTAACACCTAACGCAAATCCATCCATAAAAATAGTTACAGTGGGGATTTTGACGCCTCCAAACGTGCCCACTTTCCCGGTTTTTGTGACAGCTGCTGCCACATAGCCAGCCATAAACGCGGCTTCATCCGTCTCAAATGTCAATTCCCTTACGTTCGGGAAGGAAACGTCTGTTGGGGGATCGGTGGAGAAATCATAAAAATCATAATCGACGATCGCAAATTTCTGCTCTGGATACTCTACTGCAGCCTCGGCAGTGTCTTCACCGATTAGATATCCGACGGTGACGATCAGGTTGCACCCACCCTGGATGAAGGTGTCGATATTGATCGCATAGAACGAATCGTCTTGTGATTCCAGGAACGCTTTTTCGATTGAAAGCTCACGCTCAGCGTCGATAACGCCTTTCCATGCAGTCGCGTTGAATGAGCGGTCATTGATACCCTGAGTATCCGTAACCAGACAGATGACCTCACGATCCTGGTTGTTCATTGCGGGTGCCTCGACTTGAGGAGCTTGCTCATTGTTAATCAGCCCACATCCTGCCAATGAGAATATCAACGGGAGGCCGATGATAACCTTCTTTATAATTCCTTCTGCCATGATAATCTCCTGCAAGTTAGTTACCACTTTAAATTTAGGGTAAATCAATGGAACGTTCAAAACAATGCATAATTGATACTACTTCAAGTGCAAGAACTGCCCAACTATCAATTTCCTTACAATGAAATCACGCTTGCACCATTCTCTAAACTGAGCACCAGTGTTGTTAAAATCAATACTTGTGATGAGATACTTTCCCCTGAAGGAACATTTATCAGCAGGAAGTTCTCGAACCCCTCTCAACGTTCATGATGAATAGAGCTTTAATGATCCGGCGATGCGCCCAACGGTGGACAAGGCGTGCTGGCTCATTCCTTCTTATATGGCTCTCCATCGGCAGCCGGCATCCTCACACGCCCAACTAATCCCGCCAACGCAATCATAGTGGCCAGATATGGAGCCATGCCTAACAGATCAACTGGAATACCCACTTGGAGAATCGAGAGTTTCTCCTGCCAGGAATCAAAGAAACCGAATATCAGTGCGCCAAAAAACGAGCCTCCAGGGTTCCAGTTCCCAAAAATCATAGCTGCAAGCCCGAGGAATCCTTTTCCAGCAGTCATGCCTTCATTGAACCGCCCCGCGGCACCTATGCTCATATAGGATCCGGCTAAACCTGCTAAAGCCCCGCTGATCAAAACACTGACATACCTTGTGCGGAATACATTGATCCCCAACGTATCTGCCGCTTTTGGATGCTCGCCAACCGATCGAGTTCGTAATCCCCAGCGGGTCCTGAACATCAAGAATTGAGTAAATATCAGCAAGAAAAACATCAAATAGATGATTGGGCTCTGATTGAACAAGACCGGCCCCACAACTGGAATTCTCCAGAGCACCGGGATTGGAACCGCCGCAATCGCGGAGCCGGGTTGATTTAGCTCGGGGTAGAGATTGAGCACTGAACGCTGGAGAAAACTGGTTAAACCCAGTGCAAGAATAATCAGCACTGCGCCACTGACAATTTGATCCGTCATATATCGAATGGAGAGGATTGCATGTAACAATGCAAGTAAAACACCAGCAAATATCCCCGCGAGAACACCAACCAGCAAGTTGTTTGTGATGCTCGCGAAGACGACGGATGTAAATGCCCCAACCAGCATCATGCCCTCGATACCGATATTCACTACTCCCGATCGCTCACTATAGAGGCCGCTTAATGCGGCCAGGGCAATCGGTGTCGCTCTTACCAGGCTGCTTACCAACATACCCGTCAAGTTCAACGATTTTTCCCGGGTAGCCCAAACCAGGAACGCGAAAATCAAGATCCCTACTGCAAGTGAGATCACCAGAGTTGAGCGCTCAAATCCCCGGACCATTTCCCACGCCGCTGCAATGGCGATGATCACACCCAAAAAGACCAATGTCGGTGCTGTTGGCAGCACAAGATCGGGGGATTCGATCGTTAAGCCAGCACGTTGACTGGTGAGCACAAAAGTTGACACCATGCCTGCGGTCCCCCGTGTCATACCAAGGAAGATGAGCAACGCAAGAACTGCAAGGAACAAGCTCACACCAATCCGTTTACGGTCAATCCCTTCGTCTTGTGTCATTATGTGTTCAGCCATGAAACACTCCTAAGTACTCCAACCGCGCGTAATTGCTGCTTCCTCTTTGCGGACCTCTTTCAAACGGTAGATACCCCGAATGATTTCCGGTGCGGCCACAAAAATAATCACAAGCCCTTGAATGATGCGGATAATTTCAACTGGAACGCCAGCAATGGACTGCATCCGTGCGGCGCCTCCCC
>JASFUN010000086.1:0-6696 GCA_050050255.1 Anaerolineales bacterium
TAGTTTCCAGGGCATCAGCAAGAGACCTTACAAAATCATTTCTCGCCCGCCACAGCGCCATCGTCGCCAGCGCGGCGACGATGGCGTACAGCCCAAATCGGACTTGCTTATCAAGCGCTGGCTCTACAAACAGCAGCATAACCCCACCAAGCATTACGCCGATCTGACGTGGTACCCCGTCCACAAACATCCGCGCCGGCTCACGTCGATCGGGAGGGACCGTGTTGAACGTCGCCTGATGAGCTGAATCCGCCACTCCCATCATCCAGGCTTGCTGTGCGAAACGGAAGGCGACCAAAACCTGGAAGCCAGAGAAGAAAATCAGAGTACCGAACCCCAGGAGATAAATTAGGGCAAACACCAGCAGAGCGCCGATGAAACCGATGCGTCCGTAGAGACGATTCGCAAGCACAATGGAAGCAAGCAGCGCAATCGCGTTAGTGAATCCCTGGAAAACACCTAGAAACCCGGCCAGCGCACCTTCATCGGGGTACTGCGCTGCGACGGACGTCGAAAATGGGAAGGCAAGCGCAAACAGCAATACGGATAACAGGAGCGTCGATAGCGAGAGCCAACGGAGCAATGGTGAACCCAAAACCGTTCTGCCCCCACCCACCAGGGTTTCTTTCATGGTAGGTTTTGGACGGTGAAAATGGATATCCAGAGGATCGTGTGAGCGCGTCAGTTGGAGCGCAAGGATGAACGTCAAAGCCAGCATAAAAGCCCAAATCAACAGCAGGTTCTCCGTCCCAAACCACTGGACAAGCGGCGTCGTCATCAGACCGCCGAGAACATTACCGAGAATTGCGCTGGCGGCGATATGTGGGAAAAGGCGCCTGGCTTGACGGGTGTCGAAGGACATCCCTGCGACCCCCCAGATGAAAAGAGTCTGCAGTGTCCAGAAAAGATACATCCCCAGCCACAGGATCGGATAAAAAGCATTTAGATCCATGCCCACCAGGACCCGTGCGGCGAGAAGCAGCCCGGCCATCGATAGCGGCAGTAGACGGAATAGACGTGACTCCGGTATGCGGTTGAGGGCAGCCGTGAGCGAGAGCGTCGAGAGGATCGTTACCCCACCCAAAGCGATGTACATGTAAGGGAGAAATTGAACTCCGAAGCGGGCGAAGAAGAGTGCCTCAATTCCCGGTGAGCCGATCGCCCCACCTGCCGAAGGTATCAAGGCGAATGCACAAACCAGCAGGACCTGGCTAACTTCCTCCTTCCGGACGCGTAAGATCTGCTGTAATCGGTCAATCGTTGAAGCCCTCAAAACACACACCAACTCTGTGAGGCAGCGGATTTTCCGGTCACAGCCAAGCTTACAAATCTATTCAGCCCCGGCTGGCTCGCAAATTTTCGCGCGTAACAAATGATGACTGTCCTCAATTTAAAGTATGACGAGCGGGAGCAGCCGGTGTACTCGATGAGCTGAATGGGGCTTTGCACAGGGAGCATCCGGTCCAACATCAGATAGAAGCTCTTAGGAGAAATACGCTCGTAGATATGAGCCGGCCTGCAAGTTGATCAGAGAGCATGGACTCAGCTAGCCCCCAGTTGGAACACCCTGGCTCGAACCGGGGCATCACGCCCCTTCAGTTCGAACACACGTTGTTCGTAGGCATCATCCCTCAAACCAGCCGATTTACAGGCGGCCTCGCTGATGATCGCCTCGCCGGGACCAGCTTCTGAAGTAAGCCTCGCCGTAACGTTCATCGCATCACCCATCGCCGTGAGATCACAGACACCACCCTCTGATCCCACCAATCCGACATAAGCGTTGCCCGTATGCACGCCAATGCCGATAGGGATCCAGGGTCCGCCAGGGTCATCCTGACCGGTATCCTTCAACAGCGCACGTGCTGTTTCGATCGCCCGCTTGGCGTGATGGGGACCAGCAAATCCTGGTATGTATAAAGCTACGACCTCATCTCCGATCAACCTGTCGATCCAGGCGTCAGAGCGGACCAGGTCATCCATGGCTACCTCAAAGAAACGATTCATGAGCCCTGTGAATTTCGAAGCGCTCATCCTCTCGGCCATCGAGGTTGACCCTCTTACGTCTGCGAACAGCATTGAGATCTCAATCTCGACGCCCTTTTTCTCATTCCTGACAAGGCAGGCTTCGCAGAAATTCGGGTTCTTCTCAAATGGACCGCGACCAATCCTGCGCATGATCATCCCACCAAGGCCGCTGAAAGGCGCATTACAAACCTTGCAGCGCGGGTTTGACGGCAGCAACCCGAAGAAATGTCGTCCCCGCCGAAGATCCGGGTGGTCCCCCTCCAGGACCATGCGCCATTCTTCATCGGTAAGGTTATCGATATCAGGATTATTCATCGTGATCACCTTCTGTGTAACGAATCCCCGACGGTAGGTCTTGAAGACAGCTGCGCCGCGATTTCAATTTGTCCAATCAGCCTGATCGCGGCTTGACCAGGCTTTCATGAGGAAGAAGTTTTGCGTACAGTGGGTGATTTGCCGTCGATGTAGAGAGGGGTGCAGTTGATTTCCATGGCACTAACCTACAGGTAAGGATGCTAAACATCTTCCTCAACCCACACCACGCCCGGGAGCACGGTCCTCCAGGTTCAGTATCGGATAATATTAGTCCGAATATTTACATTATAGGTCATGCAAGCGAAAGGTCAAATAACAGAATGAGGCGCTAACAATATGATGCGCAGCTCCGCGCAAGCCTGCCGCGCGAGCTTGCGTAAGAACTTATCCATGTGAGCTGATGTTGAAATAGGTACTTGCTACAAACAACAAGGCATAGAGGTACCAATAGCTGCGCCCTATTTGACCGACCGGAAACCAGTAGAACAGCTGTGCGCCGATGTAGAGCAGAACGTAGGGCACGAAAACCGGTAGAAAAGGAGGCGAACGCCATGCGATGGGTCGAGCGATGTCTACAACATATCCAAGAATTGCCCAGCCAGTGAGTAGGAGACCCCCAACCCAGAATGAGACAGGTTTTCCTGTTCTCAACATAACGACACTCACGAACAGCGCCGGGATGGCCATCGCGTATACGACCCAGCCCCATTTTAGCGCCGTGTTAAAACTGAATTTTCGGATGATGAAGTAAACAAGAAGCACTAACTGGATCAGGAACGCCGTCAGGACAAAGAGTCGATCATAAGTGTCCATGTTGGTACTCCTCTGCCATCGGTAACACGAACCCCAAGTTAAAAGACTTAAAAGGCAAATCCAATGCTGTAAATAGCCCGGAGCATTTACTCACGTGGTTCTTCGAATACGCCGCTCTCCCACCAGCGGTTGTACCATGTTTCAAATGCGTCGATGACTTCCTGCGATTCATAATCCCAGGTTTTCGATTTCAAGAGCCTCAGGACTTTTGGGAAACCGTGGAGCCAGGTGCGGATGACATCTGATTCAGCAAAAGTCAGCGTTTGCCTGAACAACAGGCGACGCAGCCGCCACCACATTTCATGGTCATTCATCATGTTTCCCCTTGATTGTCGTTTGGACCACCTAACCACATCTTACAATAGAAACCGGACAGAAATGAGCACCCTACCTGAGCGGTGACCTCCGTCAGGCTATGGACCTGTTCAGCACCCCTTTCTTCATTGAAAAGATGAGTTGGCGCGCAAGATGACCATCACCGAGTTGGCATTAGTTTTATCTCTGGCAACCAGAGTGCAGCCTATGAGAGCGCATCCTCATCTCTAGATTAAACATCATTCTTGGGAATATCCTCCATCCCTATCCTTCTGGAGCATGAGCTTGATATGTGGGCGACCACGGTCGCCAATTTGCCTGGCCTGAATGCGTCAACCCTGTGCTAGCCTCAGAGACTTGCATACGAGGTGATTTTTCTAATTCTTCACGATCATCGCCACCAACTCACAAATACTGGATCAGTGCGCTCAATCTGCTTGTATGTTGTAAAAGAACATCTTTCAATGCTAGGATGAATTGCGAGTACTGACCAGGCGAGACCACGTAGCTGCAGGCGAAGTCAAAATGAACGCCGATCAAGGCAAGCCAACCCACTTTAGTTCTTCACTTATTGCAGGTGTTGAACTCGCGCTGGTTGGTGCATTCATCCGTTTGAGTGTTTTCTTTATTTTCCAACGATTTAGCGTTGAATTTGACCTCTCCCCGGGTTTCTCGATCATCGATATCCTGTTTGCCGCTCTAATCGGTTTTATTGCCGGCTATCGAGCCTATAGGCGGGGGGCACAGTCAAAGCGCGGGCGATTTCTGTCGGGAATGATCTCCACGATCGTCCTATTTGAGATTTACTTCGCCCTTGACATGACTGGCATCACCAGAGGCATTTTCCCGAGCAACTCTGAAGTAATCACGAGGATATCGTTTACGAATCTACTGTGGGATCTTGTTTACATTGTGCCGATCGGGATTCCCATAGGACTCATCGCGATCCCTGCGCCAAGGGTCGTTGAATGGTTTCTTGAGGAGAAACCGGTTGATCATCAGCCCAGCGCCAGTGAATTAGCAGCTCTTCACCCAGGGCAGCATGCTGATGATTCTGGGCTGCCAGGTCCGGAAACGTTCCCTGAGGAAGTACTCCCTGGATATAAGTTGATCCAAACAGGTCAACCTGCGCAGGCTTTGCGATGGCTGGCGAGATACATCAAGCAGCGTCCTAAGAGTGAACATGCATGGCTGCTGCTCGCCTATTGTTTGGACGATCCTCAACGACGGTCTGAGAGTTTAAAGCGTGTTCTCAAGATCAACCCGGCCAATAAATACGCCCAATCGTTGATGCGTGAAATTCAAAATCAGACTGCACAGCCACTTTCAACGCCAACGAGCGAAACTGATGGGGCTGCGGTTACCTCAGTGGATGTCGAGGCTCAACGGGAGCCTAAAACAAAGCTGCATCTGGTTGTTACAGCGGTAGCCATGGTTCTGCTCACCATCTGGCCATTCATGCTGGCGTCAATCTCTGCTTTTCGTTTTAGGTTGATCAACCAGGATGTCTATGTCCGCAATACAACGCTGCTCACTACGCTGCCTGTTGGTCTGATCCTGCTCCGAGAAGGGGTCAATCAGGTCAGATCATTTTTAAAGAATGGTGCAATTACCGGAGCGATGGTGGGATTTGTTGATAATCTTGTCATCTCGATCGCCTACCATATGGTGAATCTGCCTGCCCGCCGTACGGATACTGTGACACAAGCTATTCTCCGGCGCATCGGAGAAGGCACGTTTGGCTCAATACTTTGGGGAGCAGTTGTAGGAGCCGTTGGGGCCGCTCTCCCTATCCTGATCAGCCTTGGCTATAAACAGGTGAAAAAATGGATTTTCAATCTTGCTCCTAGAAACGCCTGGGCTTCCGTGCTGGCTGCATGGATCTCCACAGATCCAGATCAAAAATTGGTGTTTGTCTCAGGCGCACTTGCCCAGCAGCCGGGGAACTCCCTCGCCAAACGTATGCAAGAACAGTTACTCTACGATGAATCCCAACCCACCGGGGCAGGAACCCCGAAAAGGAAGCCCCCTGGGGAAGGTGGCATTCATCTACCGCCGTTGTTCAGCACTACATTAGGTTCCAAGTTCGTGCGCCGCATCGCATACGCGATTGCGTTTGTACTCATATGGATATTGATTGAATACTTGCGCGGTGATCCAAGTGAGGGGATATCTTCGCTGGTCTACCTTTTATGTTGTTTGGGTCTGTTAATAGGAGCTGCTTTCATCCTTTGGTTTCTCGTACAGGGTATCCAGGGCCGGGGAAATGGCTCTAAGAATTCACATTCGGGGGATCCAAACGACTAGCAGCAATCAATATTCGTACGAAGTAGCTATATGTGAGTGACTTCTGAGATCATGCTCATTGGCGGGTTTAGAATGCGCATGACTCAGGAAAGCAGTATCTCCTCGATGGCCCTGGAAAACTCGGCACTGCGATCGTCACCGGTCACGATCTCGATCCCGTCGGGACCTGAAGCGCCCAGCCCCAGCTCTACCGCCCTGGCAATCTGCTCCTGCTCGAAGATGGCACCGGATGAAACTTCCCGGGTGGTTCCATAATAGCGCAGGATGGCGACGCCGACAGCATCGACAGCTATACGATCGGAACCGATCAGGATTACACCGGGCGCTACTTTCGTCCCGCGCGCCGGCCCTCCATCTACGAACGCCTCCATACCATCCATGAGGACCAGCTCCGGATGATAAACACTGTTAATCTCGGCGATCATCCGTCTCTGGTCTACAGAATTGTGCAGTTCGGTCATGTAGTCGTACCCATTGCCGGGAACGCGTTTTGCAGCGATTCCAACTGAATTCTTCAATGAGAGTGTGAAATGTCCGCCATAACGGTGCGTCTTCAGGCAGCAGGTTTGAATGATCCCATCAGCAGCATTGATGATCTTCGGGACCGCGAAACCGTAAGCCCAATGGCTGTCCTGCGGCTGCCACAAATCCCAATCACCCTCCCCGAGCTCATCGAATACCATGGCCTTCAACTCAAGCTCATCTGCCAGTGCGAAGATCCCTTTGGACTTCATGACTGCCCGCGTATTGCCCATCCCGCTCCGATCACCAATCATCAGCGGTGAGGCACCCATGTTCTTAAGTTGGCCGATTAAAGTATTCAGCGTGTCGATGTGCGTTGAACCGGGAAATGGGTCAGCACTGTTGAGGTTGGGTTTGATGAACAATCCCTTGCCAGCGACGGTATTGTTATCCCAGAGT
>JASFUN010000087.1:0-6655 GCA_050050255.1 Anaerolineales bacterium
CGGTTCTTGAATCCGTACAGGGTGCTGCAAGGTGGAATGATAGCTGCCGCTATCGACAACACATTAGGACCTCTCAGCATGCTCGTTGCACCACCCAATCTTACCCGCAAGTTAGAGATCAAATACAGCCGCCCGGCCAGGCTATCCGATAAATGGTTAATCGTCACAGCTCGGCTCGCCAGGCAAGAAAACCGCAGGCTGTTTTTTAAAGCCGAAGCCCGCGATCCAGAAGATAGTCTGATCGGGCGTGCAGAAGCAATGCATTGGATCATTGACGAATGTTGGGCTGACCAAGGCTAATACAAAGCGATGGCATGGATAACAAATGACTGGTTACCTAAGCGCTCCGGAGGGTTGGTAGATGGAAAATAAATTCGAACAGCTTACGCGACTTCTAATCAAGGTTGCCAAAGCGCATCATCATGCTTTCGAACAAGTGAACGGTGAGGATCCTGAGTGGCCACGTTGGTATGCCGAAAACATCCAGGCTGATTTTGAGGCGCTCCTGGACCGTTCAGTCAGCGTTGATGGTCTGGCTGATCTGCTCAAGCGGTTTGATGAGCTGCACGAAGAGGAAGCCCCTGAAGAAAAGTGGATGCGGTTCTATGCGCATAAATTGCTGGAGTTCTATGCAGATTGAGCGTACCCTCTCCAGCCTGCAAGTTGGTCCCCGGGAATTGAGAGAGCTCCAGGACCAAGTTCTGCATGGGAGTTCGCGTTGGAGTTTCAGCAGGCAATGACATCCGTCAGTATGATTGCTCAATAAAGACGTACATTCTGCATGAAGCACATGGCTGAGTTCGTCCAAGTCACCTTCAAGCTTCCAGAGATTGATGGGGCTGCAGGGAGAATTTCCCGGCTTATAGACACATTATGAGGGCTCGTACAGAACGGATTGCAAAAGCGCTGCAGGTTTTGAATCAGGAAGTGGGGGCACTGGGTCACTTCTACGTGCTCCTTGAGACGATCCATGCAGCTCGAGGACGATTCAGTGAGAGTGAGATGCCGGCGATTGAGGGCATTTTCCAGGCGAGCTGGAGAGCGCTCCTGATTGGTTTGGCAGGTATGTTATCCACAGATCAGGAGTCAATCACAATCAGATACCTGCTGGATATCGCAAATAACCATCCTTACGACTTTAAAAATTATCCTCCTGAAATGGTGAAGGACGTAGTTAAAAGGGCACGTTCCAGGTTAGACGCATTGGAAGATCTAGAGTTTCGCCTGCGAGCACTCCGTGACCGCAGACTGGCTCATCTGGACCGGAAACTCGTCAATGACTCATCCTTCCTGGGGGACGTAGAGATCACAATGGAGGATTGCAGTGAGATCCTCAGCCCGATCGAGGATGCAGTGGGTTTCTTCTATGAAGCATTTTACGGAGAACGGCCAGAATTTTCTGCTCAGAGGTCAGAGTTGAAATCAAGCCTGGAGAGATTGTTTCACGGGTGAAAGGAGTCTCGATTTGAATCAGAATAGGGTTGAGGCACTTGCGGGTCTCGCGTTGGCAGGTGTACTGCTCATCGGGGCGGGAGGCCTGGCGATGACGGTGATTTTCTTGTTATCAACGCAGTGGCTCGCTGCGGGATTGACGCTTATCGCCGCAGCGATCCCATTCTCAGTGCTTTTCTACGTACTTTACAAATAGATACGACACCAGCAATGGTCTGAAAGCGTTATCACTCTAATCCGCCGGCTTGTCCATGCGGATCTCCATGGTTGGGAAGGGCATATCGATGCCTTCATCTTCAAACGCGGCTTTAATCGCTTTCATGCCTGCGTCTTTTGCCTGCCGGAGGTTCGCTTCCTTGAGCCCGGACCCAACGGTTGCAATCCAGTAATAGGCGACAAAGTCAACCGTCGAGCCACTGAACTCTCTAAAGGTGACCTCTGGCGCCGGTTCTGGAAGCACTTCCTCCAAATCCCCTATCACGCGCAGAGCGGTCCTGGTGACGTGGTTGAGGTCCGAGTCATAAGAAACACCAGCTGATATCTCGATCCTCCGGCGCGGGGTACGACTGTAATTCATCAGGGGGTTGACAAAGACCTCGCTGTTCGGAACGATGACCATCCGTCCATCTTGAGATAGGATATCCGTCGTACGCAATGTGATCTCCTGAACCGTACCCACGTAGTCCAGGATCTTGATCACATCACCGATCTCGAATGGCTGTTGGATCAAGAGCAGCACACCGGCGACGAAATTCTTCGCCACATCCTGGAGTGCAAAACCGACCGTCACTCCAGCAATCCCCAGGCCCGCGATCAAGCCGGTCACGTCAAATTCGACCTGTTCAAGTGCAACGATGATGCCCAGGACGATTAGCGTCCAGCGTGTGCCCCTGGTAAGAAGGATGATGATCTCGGGATCAGCCCCTCGGCGCTTTGCAGAACGCTTGACCACGCGCGCAACCCATGCGGAGATATAAAGCGCAATGATGAAAACAACGACGCCTGCAATAACTTTGGGCAGAAAGTCCAGAAAGTTAACCAGAAGTTGTTCGAGCGATTTTTGAATATCCATGGCTAAATTCCGATCGTCAGATAAACTCTCCGGTATCGTAACACACTGCCGGGATCTTATTCACGAATGGGCGCTCCCGTAATAAATGTGTAACGGATGGACGTGAGCCTTCGGGTAGAATCTGCTTAGGTAAATCATTGGTAAACTAGGAAAAGTGAGCAATGGATGGTTCGCAGAGTCAATTCGAGAAAGCGACGCTGGCTGGAGGTTGTTTCTGGTGTTTGGAACCGATATTTCGGGACTTGGTAGGTGTGACAGACGTTGAAGTTGGTTATGCAGGTGGCGACGTTCCCAATCCAAGCTACCGTGCTGTGTGTACCGGCACAACCGGTCATGCCGAAGCGGCTCAAATCACGTATGATCCGAACGAGATTAGTTTTCGTGAAATCCTGGAAGTCTTTTTCTCGATCCATGATCCCACGACGCTGAACAGGCAAGGAGCGGATGTGGGAACGCAATATCGCTCGGCAATCTTCTATCATGATGAGAAACAAAAGGAGATCGCGGAGCAAGTTATCGATTCGATCGATGCAGAATCTATCTGGGGACGACCGATTGTAACTGAAGTCTCGCCGCTAGATACTTTCTATGTAGCCGAAGACTACCACCAGGAGTACTATAAGAACAACACGGGTCAGCCATACTGTCAGATGGTAATCCGACCGAAGATTGAGAAATTTGAAAAGACTTTTAAAGAGAAACGCAAATCGCTTTCAACCTCATAACCAACTAGAGGGCATCGGGCTAATTTTCGTTGTTGAAGGCTGGAAATAAGATGAGTCATAGTCACAAACACGATGACACTGAACGAAACATCCTGGTCGCTTTTATATTGAACCTGGGGTTCACAATATTTGAGATCTTGGGTGGGTTGTGGACAAACAGCCTGGCTATCCTCTCCGATTCCGTGCACGACCTGGGGGACAGTCTCTCGCTTGGCATGGCCTGGTATCTCGAACGGTTTTCGAAACGCGATGGCGACGTTCGTTTTTCTTATGGCTACCGCAGGTTTTCGCTCCTGGGGGCTTTCCTAAACACGGTTATCCTGACTGCGGGTTCAATCCTGATTATCGTTCGAGCAGTGCCACGTTTGATGGCCCCTGAAGCTACCAACGCACAGGGAATGATCCTCTTCTCCATCGTGGGTATTGTAGTGAACGGGGCTGCAGTCTTACGCCTGAAGGGTGATGCGAGCCTCAACTCCCGTACGGTCGCCTGGCACCTTCTCGAGGACGTCCTTGGCTGGGTTGCCCTATTGATTGTGAGCATCATCCTGCTTTTTACCGATTGGTATGTCCTCGATCCCATCCTATCCATCTTGCTTACAAGTTATATCCTGTTTAACACACTGAAGAACCTTCAGCAAACCGCGAAGGTTTTTCTCCAGGCGGTTCCGGAAGATGTGGCGCTGGATGAAATCGAAAACACTCTCACGTCCATAGAAAATATTCGTTCAACACACCATACACATGTATGGTCCCTCGATGGAAAAAACCACGTGCTGACCACACATATCGTCGTTGATCAGAACACGCCGAGGGATGATATCGTCTGCATCCGGCAGGATATTCATGACGCCCTGCGGGAATGGGGATTTGCACACTCCACGATTGAGATCGAATTTGGTGATAAAGACTGTGGTATGCAGGTGATCGAAGAGATCACCATCAGCGGAGATGCGGAAGTAGGTTGATCCCCAGCCCACTTTGTTGATTTCGACGGGTTAGATATGCGCTGTACATCGAAAGTGCTGTGGATCTCCTCAAGTCGTCACAGAATCTTTTTGGGAAGTTGCTGAACTATAATGAATTAGCCAAACGCATCAGTTCAGGAGGGCGCCATGATGGACAGTGTATATAAGGTCATTGAGCTTGTAGGAACGAGCAGTGAATCCTGGGAGGACGCAGCAAAAAACGCGATCTCAATTGCCTCCCAATCGCTGCGAGATCTGCGCATTGCAGAAGTATCAGAGCTGGACATGCAGCTTGAGGATGATAAAGTTGTCGCTTACCGCGCCAAGGTAAAACTTTCCTTCAAATATCAAGGCGAGTAGCGGCTCAAAACAGCTGTGCTGAGCAGCCTCTGAAGCGCACATCCATAGTTGGATGTGCGTTTTGTTTATCTGTTTCCTCTCGCCCATGGTATAACACGTTTCGTTTGTTTTACAGGCCCAGTACTTCCCGCTCAACATTAATGACAGAGGTGGCCACGGGATGATCCAAAATTTCCTCGACACATACGGCATCAATCGAGTCGTTGCCGCCCTCTCAATAGCCCGACTGGCGGATGCGATGGGCAACAGCTTGCTAGTTGTCATCATACCGTTGTATGTCAGTAAGCTAGCTGCGCCATCTCTGCCGGAATCGGTCCTGGTCGGATTGTTGATATCCGTATACGGCTTCGTCTTTACGTTCCTGCAACCCTTCACCGGCGCGGTGTCTGATAGGGTGGACCGTCGCAAGATCTTCATACTTCTCGGTTTGCTGGTAATGGCTGCCAGCACCTTCAGCTTCAGCCTGGCTACCTCTTTTACACACTTGGTCATTATCAGAATGCTCCAGGGGCTTGGTGTCGCACTGACCGTGCCAGCCTCATTAGCCGTGTTGGCTGAGCGCACGATCAGTGGAACGCGTGGTGGATCGATGGGTTTTTACACGACGCTGAGGATGGTGGGCTTTGCGGTCGGTCCTTTGCTTGGCGGTTTTCTGCAGGTTAAGTATGGATTTCATACAGCTTTCATAGTTGGTACGGTGCTGCTTCTGATCGGTGCGGCCCTTGTTCAGCTGTGGGTTCAGGATCGCCCGGCGCGGGCAGGCTTTCGTGATCGCTTCAAGGTCCTCGACCGGCGCTTGCTCGGAAACGGTATCGTTTTCCTCGGCCTGGCGATGTTCCTCATGGCAAGTGCGTTTTCAATGATGACAGCGCTGGAAAATGAGTTCAACGCCCGCCTTCAGCAAACCGCAA
Source organism: Anaerolineales bacterium (assembly GCA_050050255.1). GTDB lineage: Bacteria > Chloroflexota > Anaerolineae > Anaerolineales > E44-bin32 > E44-bin32. The sequence continues at coordinate 5,489 of JASFUN010000087.1, forward strand.
TTGGTTTTGGGATCGCATTCAGCGCACTTACCGTCAGCCGATTGATCTTTCAGTTGCCTTTTGGCCGCATGTCGGATTTGATCGGCCGCAGGCCGTTAATTATCGCTGGTTTGATCGTGCTTGCCCCGGCAACGGCTATCCTTGGTTATGTGACCAGCACGCTTGAGTTAACCGGCGCACGCGCGTTCCAGGGTTTCGCAACAGCTGCAATCGCCGCTCCGGCGTTTGCGCTGGCAGGTGACATTTCAATCGAAGGAGGCGAGGGGCAGCAAATGAGCGTGCTGGCAATGGGGTTCGGGTTGGGCATCGCAGTCGGCCCGATCATCGCCGGATCGTTATCTGTCATCCAGTTTGAGCTTCCATTCCTGGTCGGGGCCGTACTCTGCTTGTTTGGAGCCTGGATCGTCTACAACTATGTACCGGAACCAAACCGATCAAGCAGCAACCAGGTAGAATGATTGCATTGATTAGAAACTTAGGCAGGAGAGTCTTTGATGGGAAATAAAGCAACGGGCACGCTCCCTCACTGGGATATGACCAACGTGTACCCTGGCCTGGAATCTGATGAGTTCCAGCAGGCGGTCTCTTCCTTTGGTGCAAAGGTAAAGGAGTTTGAGGCTTTCATTGAGGAAAAAGGGATCCATGCGGGTGGATATTTCCCTGCAGATGCTGATGAGACCGCGCTGATGACCCTCGGTTTCGTCGAACGGATGAATGAATGCGGCTTGCTGGAGGATACGATTTCAGCTTATCTGTATAGTTTTGTCTCCACCGATTCATTTAATCAGCTTGCGAAGAAGAAGTTGTCAGAGCATGAGATCACGACGGTGCAGATGAAACGAGCCTATATTTATTTCCAGAGTTGGCTGCGTGATGCGATTGAAGAGCAGGCAGACATCCAAAAACTTATCGAGCGAGAGCCAGGACTGGAAGCGCATCGTTTTTATCTCGAGGAGACGTACCGCCTGTCGGAGTACCGCATGAGCCAGGCGGAAGAAACGCTTGCCTCCGAGCTCTCATTATCCGGGGGCAGCGCCTGGCAGAAGCTTCACGACACGGTGACCTCACAGCTATCGGTCCCCTTCGAGCGGGATAACGGGGTTGAAGAGATCTCAATGCCGGAGCTCCAGAACATTCGACGCTACGATCCCGACGAGGTCACACGCA
>JASFUN010000088.1:0-6637 GCA_050050255.1 Anaerolineales bacterium
CTCATCGAAGGCAGTCTGTACGTCACCGAGGCGGATATGGGCTGGGTGCTCGTGCGCAGAGAAGGGTCGGATGACCTCTATCTGCGCGCTGAGAAAAACCTTCCGGCGGGTCTGCGCAATAAACTTTCCCAGCCGTGGGACGACGGCGTGAGCTCGCTGGTTATGCTGTCCGGTGAAGCGCTGGCGATTCATGGAGAAGGGATCTCGAAGTTTAAATTATCGACCTTCGCGTCAGCTGCGCTGATCGCACCGATTCGCGTCAAGGACCAACCGATCGGGGTGCTCTGTGTCGCCCGGACGGCACCGAAACCCTTTAGTGAGCGCCAGTTAGTGATGCTGGAGGCGGTCGCAGATTACGCCTCGATCTCGCTTGTAAACGCCCGCTTGTTCCAGGCGCTGGAGAGCCGCGCCCGCCGGCTCGAACAGCAAATACAAGGTTCAATCGGCGGGGTTCAAGTGGAGACCGATTGGTTGATGGATATTCACCGCAACCTGAGGGCTGCGCGCGGTGAGATACAGCTGTTGCGGGATGGCAACCAATCACCCTCTGGGGAGACCCTGCAAACCGTCTCTCAGGACCTGGAAGCGGTCATATCCAAGCTCGCAGATGTCATCATTTCGCAAGATGAGGACTCCGCTCAGGGATAACCCCACCACTGATCGCGCCCCGCGATTGAGCTCTTGTAGCCGGCCAAAAGACAAGGATGAAGAAAACGTACGATGCAGATACCTGATGCTTTGATCCTGGTGGTTGAGGACAACGACGATATCCGCGAGTTTATCGAAGATAGCCTGCTCGGCCCAGAAGGGTATCAGGTGAGAGGCGTCCAGCACGGCCTGGAGGCTATGAAGGCCCTGGACTCAACCACCCCTGACCTGGTCATCACGGATTATCACATGCCCAAGCTGAACGGCCTTGAGTTGCTGCAGCACATCCAGCAGCGAATTCCAGGGCTGCCGGTGATCATGATGTCCTCCGAACGATCGTACCAACTGATTGTAGAAGCCATGCGTTCGGGCGCCTCGGATTTTCTGATCAAGCCCTTCGACCAGGACAGGCTGGTGAGATCTGTGCAGAGTGCGCTTGAGAAGAAACCGGTCTTTCCCGAGACGCCAACGATGCCCAGCAGCGCGCCGGTGAGCAAGGTGCGTGAGCTCGAAACGCTTATGGACATCGGGCGGACGATAACCCAGGTTCTGGGGCTGGATGAGGCCCTGACGAGGGTCGTCGAGGCTGCGGTCCAACTGACAAAAGCCGAAGAGGGCAGCCTGCTGCTGCTGGACGAAGACAGCGGCAATCTTTTCATGCACGCGTCGAAAAATTTTGACGAAGACTTTGTCAAGACTTTCCGCCTGCACGTGCGTGACTCGTTAGCGGGTCAGGTTATTGAAAGCGGTAAGCCCATCCTGCTGGATGAAAGCTCACCACAGAAGATCAAGACCGCCTACCTGGTGCATTCGCTAATTTACGTACCGCTCCGGGTGCGCGGCAAGATCATCGGCGTCTTGGGCGTTGATAACCGCAAGCCCGGGCATGTGCTCGGTCAAAATGATGTCTCCGTTATGACCGCCATGGCTGATTACGCAGCCATCGCGATTGATAACGCCCGCCTGTTTCAGGAATCGGAGGAAGAGCGCACCAAGCTGGAGACAATCCTGGGCCAGACCGAAAATGGCGTCATTGTCGTCGATGAGGATAACCGTGTTGTGCTGATCAACCGGTCTGCTGAACGCATATTCGGGGTTAGCGGTGAGTATGAGGGCCTCTCGTCAGCAGAGGTATTCGATCACGACCGTCTGCTCGAGTTGCTGCGATCAGGCGATGGGGTTCCGCGCAAAGAGGAGCTTGAGCTGGAGGATGGGCGTGTGTTCAACGTCATCCGCTCCCCGCTCCGCAAGATCGGGCAGGCTGTAGTCCTGCACGACATCACCCACTTTAAAGAACTGGACCGCATCAAATCAGAGTTTGTGACAACGGTCTCCCACGATCTGCGCTCGCCCCTTACGGCGATCCTGGGATATGTCGAGTTGATCGAACGCGCCGGGTCTCTGAACCAAACGCAATCCGAATTTGTCGAGCGCGTGCGCATCAGCGTCGAGCAAATCGCGGCTCTGGTGACGGACCTCCTGGATCTGGGCAGGATCGAATCCGGCCTGGATACAACCAAGGAAGGGACCAACCTCGGCAGCCTGTCAAGCTATGCACTTGACGGGCTGCGCTCCGCAGCACGGGCACGGAAAATCGACCTGCAAGGTGAAATAGCAGCTGACCTTCCGGATATCTACGGGGACCCTGTACGTTTGCGACAGATGATCGCCAACCTCCTCGAGAATGCCATCAAGTACACGCCCGAAGGTGGGCAGGTGAGGCTCGAAGCCCAGGCAGAGGATGACCAGGTGATTTTGCGCATCAGTGACACAGGCCCCGGGATCCCGGCCACCGATCAACCCTATCTTTTCGATAAGTTCTTCCGTGCCAGCAACGTGCCTGATGATTCGACCGGCACAGGGCTGGGGTTGTCAATCGTGAAGTCGATTGTGGAGCAGCATCAGGGTCGCATCTGGTTGGATTCAGAAGTGGGTAAAGGCACAACATTTATTGTTGTCATCCCCGCATTGTCAGGCTAAGTCGGTCGAGAAAAAACAATGCGCAGGCTCAGCCTGCGCATTTCTCGTTAAAAGATGCCTCCGCCGGGGCGGTGAGGGGGGTAAACCCGGCGGAGGCCTTCGCCAAAGGAGGAGACAGCGATGAGCATTAGGGGTGCCCCGTCTCTCGTCTCCGATGGATATAATACTCTCTCACCAGGGACGAAGGTATTGAAAAAGGTCATTCAGCCCGGGTGACATTAATCCAACGACCCAGGTCGGATGAAGGTGGTTGTCAAGGAGCGGCGATCAGGCGCGTATTAATCGAAGATCTATCCACTGTTTGTATCGATTTGGGGCAAGGCTTGGTATGCTTGATCGCAAATAAATGCCCTGTTTTAAGAGATTGAAACGATAATTAATGAACGAACGCGAGGAACTGCGCAGACGTCTGAACCGGCTCGGTCGTCGTAAGCCGTCCGGTCGGTCGACGCGAGGGAAGGCTCGGCGTTCGACCGCGCAGGTCGATCTGCCAGGCGAGGAGATCGAAACCTCTGCCGGCCGGACCTTCCGTATCGAGCAGGCCTATCCTGCCGATCACCGGCACGGGCGCCGCCGGCTGGATGAACTCTCCAACTTCCCGCCTGAATTTGCTGCAAAGGTCGCACAGGACCCATCGCTCGGACAGGTTGGCTTAAACGATCTTGTGTTCCTTGACACAGAGACAACCGGGTTGGTCGGCGGGGCGGGGACGCTTGCCTTCTTGGTCGGGCTCGGCTTTTTTACAGACCAGGGGTTCGAACTGCGTCAATATTTCTTGCGCGATCCAGGTGAAGAGCTGAGTATGCTGCTCGCTCTCGAACGCGACCTCTCGGGGCGCGCCGCCTTTGTGACTTTTAACGGACGTACATTTGATGTGCCGCTGCTCGAAATGCGCTACAGCATCGGGGCGCGCAAGCAGTGGTCGCTGACGACATGGCCGCATTTCGATTTGCTGTACGCCTCGCGCCGCCTTTGGCGCCGGAGCCTGCCGAATTGCAAGCTTAGCACCATTGAGATGAGCGTCCTGGAGGTCGAACGCACAGACGAAGATGTTCCCGGCGAACTCATCCCCGGAATGTACCTCGATTACCTGCGCAGCGGGGATGCGGGCGAAATGCGCAAGGTGATCTACCACAACGCCGTGGATATCCTCAGCCTGGTTGGATTAACTGCAGAGATCCTGCAGAGGCATGACGAAGGCGAAGTTCCTGGGCTGGAGCCCGGCGAGGCGCTGGGGCTGGCGCGCTGGCATCAAGGGGCGGGGAGGCTCGAACTGGCTCAGCAGGCATACCGGACCGCCCTGGAAGCTGACAACGTTGAGCTCAAGGTTGAAGCGCTCCGGCATTACACGCTTCAGCTTAAGCGCAGCGACCGGCGTGATGAGGCTGTCACGGGTTGGGAGCAGTGGCACGAGCTCGCCCCCGGAGATCCACAGCCGTGCATCGAGCTGGCCATGTATTATGAATGGTATCAGCGCGATTACGTGCTGGCTCAGCGATGGGCGCAGGAAGCGTTGTCCTGCCTCTCACATTGGCCAAAAGGTTGGCGCCGGGATCGGATCTGGGAGCAGGTCGTGCACCGCATCCGCCGCATTTCAGGCAAACTGGAACGCGCGGCCCAGCCGCCGGGCACCCCGAGGGACGATTAGAACGCCGTTATGGAGCGAGTCGCGCGGCGACGTTTTGAATGCGTGAGCGTGCCTCATCAGCGACAGACTGCAGTTCCTCGTTCATCCCGAAAGAACCCGCAGCGAGCATCGCCGCCGGGTTCGCCAGCGATACGATGACCTCATCCCCCATCTGTTCCACTGTGACATTGCAGGGCAGCATGATGCCGATGTCGGGGTCGCTGGCGAGGGCGCGGTGCGCAAGAGGCGGGTTGCAGGCGCCCAGGATGGTGTAGGGACGGAACTCGAGGTCGAGCTTTTCCTTCATCGTGGCACGGACATCTATGCTGGTGATGACGCCGAACCCTTCTTGCTTCAGGGCTTCGACAACCTCATCCAACGCAGCATCAAAGCCCTTTTTAAAACTCACTTTATAGGCCAACTTGTCAGTCACGTCGGTCTCCTGGAAAGGCTGAATTATTTTCTCCACAGCGGCTCAAGTGCTGCGTATCTGACCCTGGCTGTCTTCCAGCTCGCTGCGCACGGCATGGTAGAGGTGCTCAGCTTTGAGTTCGTGCAGCGTATAGCACGGTCCACCCAGATGCTCGGCAAGATTCTGGGCGAGGCCCTGGTCGAAAGCCGCGTGTTCCATGTTAATCACTACGGAGCGTATATCGGCATCCTGGATGCGTTCCGCCATGCGCAGCGCTTCCTCCTGCGGCGGCAGGTTGCCCATCGAGACGTTCCCGGCACCATCCGTCAGCAGGATCAGCAAGGGCAAGACGTCCGGGTGCAGGATTTTCTCTTTGCGGAATATTTCGTACGCGAGGTGCAGACCAGCCGAAAGCGGCGTTTTGCCTCCCACCGGGATGTCCGTGAGCGCCCGCCGGGCCAGATGGACCGAATTGGTCGGTGGCAGTACGGTGATGGCACGGTCCTTTTGAAAGACAATCAAGCCAACCCGGTCCCTGCGCTGGTAGGCGTCCGTAAGCAGTGAGAGGATCGCACCTTTTGTGGCCGACATCCTCTCGGCGACTGCCATCGACCAGGAAGCGTCGACGACAAACAGGATCAGGTTGGCCGCCCGTCGCACGCGCACCTTGCGCTGCAGGTCGGATGGTTTAATCGAGAAGGCGACGTCCTGGCGCTCTTCCTTGCGATCGCGCTGGAACGGGGCTGCCGCCCGCAGGGTCGCGTCGAAGGCAATATCGCTGGTCTTCTCATGCGCGGGGCGCGCTTGAATGTACCTGCCGCGCTTGCGGTCTGTGCGTGTCCGTGTGCGCCGCCCGCCTTGCTTGCGGCTCAAGCGATCGAGGTTTCCTTCAATCTTGCGGGGTACGAAATCTTTACCGACCTTGACTTTATCGCCACCTTCCCACCAGCGTGCGTTCAGCGAATCGGGCGGCGTCTGGCGGATGGGATCGGCATCGCCTCGTTCTTCGGTGAGTTCGGCTTCATCCTCGCTCAGGTCTGCCTGGGGGCTTTTTTTTTAACATCCAGATCGTCCTCACCGCCAGGGGATTCCATCAATTGCTCATCATTGTTGAAATCCTGCTGGATTTGTTCGATGCGGCTCTGCATCTCCTCCAGGCCGACGTCGACCTGTTGGAAAGGTCCGCGTTTGATGCGGTGAGGAAGCGCGAGCTCTGCGGCGATAGCGATGTCGCGGTCAGAAATTTCCGTGCGTCCTTCAAAGGCGGCGTGTGCTCTTGCGGCCTTGAGGATAACGAGGTCGGCGCGGTGCCCATCGACGTGCATCGAAGCAGTGAGGGCAGCGATAGAAAGCAGATCGCGTTTGGAGTAGCTCACGTCCTTCAAGATTTCCTGGGCGGCCTTGATCTCGTTGGAGAGTTTGCGCTCCTTGTCCATCCATGCTGCGCGGAAACCCTCCGGGTCGCTTTCATAGGCCAAATTGCGCTCCATAATGGCGACGCGTTGGCTTGCATCGTGCAGCCCACGGATCTGGACGGAAAGCGCAAAGCGGTCGAGCAGCTGTGGCCGCAAGTCACCTTCCTCCGGGTTCATCGTACCGACGAGGATATATCGTGAAGGGTGGCTGAAAGAGATGCCTTCTCTCTCGACGATGTTCATGCCCAGCGCGGCGGAGTCAAGCAGCAGGTCCACGACGTGGTCATCCAGCAGGTTGACCTCATCGATGTACAACAGCCCCCGGTTGGCAGAGGCGAGCACGCCCGGTTCGAAATGACGTTCGCCCTCCTTGATGGCGCGTTCGATGTCGAGCGTGCCGACGACGCGATCCTCGGTCGCGGAGACGGGGAGGTCGACGAAAGAGGTCTTGCGCGTTTCGATGGGCAGCGTCTCCTTGTGGGTGACGCGCTCCTTACATTCCGTACACCAGGTGGCTGGATCGTGCGGATCGCATCCGAAGCGGCAGTCCGCGAC
>JASFUN010000089.1:0-6600 GCA_050050255.1 Anaerolineales bacterium
ATCGCCTCGACCAGCTTCTCGTGCAGGTCTCCACCGACCTCCCAGCGCAGCTCATGCGCTTTTGAAACCAGTTCTTGAGCGGTCATACTTGTGGATTCCATCACCTGGCCGTCTCCAGTTTTATCGTCTGACCGCTTTCCGCCAGGGGAGGCATGCCCTCCGTCAGGGTGCCTATCTCGCCTGTCTGGAGAGCTTCAATTATGCGTTGATCGCCATCCATCATGCGCAGTGCGACCCACCTGCTGTTAGGTAAATCCGGATAAAGCGCCTCGATCTCATGCACTAATTTACCGACGGCTCCCTCGAGCTGCGGTGTAAGCGCTTTGATGCGGTGGGGTCTTGTGCGTGTTTCCCCGGTGGCGACTTCATGGATCGCAGCCACGAGCTCGTCCAGTCCCCGCCCGTAGCGCGCACTCGTCGGAACCACGGGCACCCCCAGGTCTCTCGCCAGACGGCGATGATCGACCTGCAGACCATGCCGCTCGGCCTCATCCATCAAGTTCAGGCAGATCACGACCCGGTCGGTGATCTCCAACACCTGCAGGACCAGGTTTAGGTTCCGCTCCAGCCGGTTCGCGTCCGCCATCACAACGGTCACATCCGGTTGTCCAAAGAGGATGAAATCGCGCGCAACCTCCTCGTCGAGCGAGGTGGAAAGCAGCGAGTATGTTCCGGGCAAATCGACCAGCTTGTACTGAAAGCCGCCATATTCGAATCCGCCCTCGGCGCGTGTTACCGTCTTTCCCGGCCAATTGCCTGTGTGCTGACGCAACCCTGTGAGGGCGTTAAACACCGTGCTCTTTCCTGTGTTGGGGTTTCCGGCTAGCGCGACGACGAAATCCCACTCTTCCATATTTACGCCCAACTTCTTCAAGTTGGCCGCGTTGTGAACGGGGCAGGTCTCACAGGGTGCGCTGGCCTGCATCACTTTCTTCTTGGGTACCTCAGTCATTGTCTTGTCTACCTTTTTTTCGAATGATGATCTGTGCCGCTTGCTCATCCCTTAATGCGATCAAAGCGCCCCGGATCCTGTATGCGGTCGGGCTGCCTCCGGCGCTGATGTGCTCGGCGCGCACGGTCGTGCCCGGCAGGAGCCCCAGGTCCATCATACGCCTGCGCTCCGCGCCGCGCAGCGATGGCGCAAGCCCGATAACCTCACCGCTTTCACCTATGGCGAGGCTTTGCAACTGCTCGCCAGCCACTGGCTCAGATTCTGCCTCGATCGGCTTCACGAAGATGTTTGCGGCCACCATCGGCGCCAGGACGTGTTCATCGCCCCCGGCCCAGAAGAGAATGCGGCGCGGATCGCGCTTCAACAGGCGCAGCGGCATGCCCGGATGGAGACCTTCCGCAACGAGCTGTGCATAGACCGTCTCCGGCTCGTCCTCAAGGTGCACGATCTGGAACAATGAACCGGATTCGACTCCTGTCAGGGGTTCGCCCGGGAGTTCGCCTAATTCACCAGAGGCGGTCGGGATTGGATCGCCATGTGGGTCGAAAACCGGGTTGCTGAGTCGCGCTGCAAGCTCCTCCAGATCGTCGCTGGTGAGAAAGTGTTCGCGGCGCTCCGCCTGCTCATGCCATTCAAGTTCGGAGAAACCGGTCTCGTCCGCCAGGTAACGTTCCCATAGCCGGTGAGCACGCAGCAGGTGCAGCGCCAGGTCACGGCCGGATGGAGTCAGGCTCGGCAGGTTGCCATCACATTCAACGAGACCAATCAGCTCGAGGTCGGCGAGCAAATGATGTGCGTCGTCAAGGTCGATGTGCAGCGCGCCCGCGACGCTCTGCTGGGACGGCATCCGCCCATGCACTTCGCAGTCGTAGATGTGCTTGATCGCGTCTTCCCTGCGGATCTTGTTGGTCATCTGGCGTGCATGGCGCCACTGCGCCAGAAGCCCACGCTCCGGGTAGAAAATCCACGCCAACAGCAATATCACCGCCAGACCGATCAGGAGCGCTATGAGATTCTGCATGCTTCCAACATCTTCCACCAAATGCGCTTTCTTTAGACGGGGAGCGACCTTCCCCGGATCATGATGCCGCTCATAATTAGATGGATCATATTATATTATTAGTTGAAGCTAATTTCAAGGTTCGAAACAGGAGGGAGTTAAACCACCAGCACGTTCTGCAGAAGCATCATCGCCAGGAACCCTGCCATCGCTGCAATCGCGCTGAACTGGCGCTGGTCATGGTTGGCGCGGCTCTCCGGGATCATCTCGCTCAGCACCAGGAAGAACATTGCCCCCGCGGCCAGGCCGAACGCAAACGGCAGGATCTCCCGGAACGCTACGACCGCCAGGTAAGCCGGGATCGTGGCGATCGGCTGCGGCAGGCTGGAGAAGATCGACCAGCCGACGCACTTCCAACCGCTGACGCCGTCCGCCCGCAGCGGGAGCGACACCGCCACACCTTCGGGGATGTTGTGAATCGAGATCGCAATCGCCATGATCAAACCAAGGTTGGTTTCACCCGACCCGTAGGCCACGCCCACCGCAAGCCCTTCAGGGATGCTGTGGAAGAACATCGTCGCCAGGATCAGCGTCACGCGCTTTGCGCTGGCGTCGTTAATCCCCGAAAGCGTGAAATCGTGGTGATCGATGTACCGTGAGGCTAACCCGAAGATGAGCGTGCCCGCCAGCACGCCGAAGGCGACCTGCAAGATGCCGCCATCATTCACCCCCGGGATGATCAGGTTGAAAACGGAAGCTGAAAGCATCATGCCCCCGGCGAAAGCCCAGCTCATCCCCGCGATCGATTCCGGAATGCGGCGCACAAAAACAAACGGGAGCCCACCGATACCGGTGGCCAGCATGGTGATCGTGGCCGCGATGACGGCCTGGATGAGTATCGGGTCCATCAGCTGACACCTCTGCTTTCAAGCGGCCTGGACAAGCTTTCAAACACGGCGCGGTCCTCGGAAGAGAGCCTTGCTAAAGCCACATCATCAAGCCGCGCGGCGATGCGTTGGGTGAACATCTCCATCCAGACAAACTGACGCGTGATCGCCACCATGTTGCGGTTGTTCGTGACCGTCGCCGTGACCTCCACGTCCATGTTCGAAATCAGCGAATGCGACTCGTCTGTCACAATCAGGAGTGTGTGGGTGAGGTCCTGAAGCTCGCTTTCAAGTGGTGGGTGGTGAGCCACCTCCCCACAGTCCAGCGCGCCGAGGCCAGTCAACAACGCGCGCACGCGGACGTCCCGGTCACAGGCGTCGTACAAACTTGGTGATAGCACCTTTAGCGCTTCATCCGGCAGTACCAGCAGGACTTCATCCTTGGCGCTGGCGATCATCTCGCGGGCATAGGCCAGCACCGACTTTCGCCCGTGGACTGCCCACAAGCGCTCCTCGCTCTGTTCGGCGTAGGTCGCTTCCAGCCCTTTAGACAGGACGCGCATGTTGTCCTCATGCTCCGCATTGAGCCTGCGCAGCAGGATCGCCGGCGGCAGCGGCCTGTACAGCGTAGATTTTTCGCCTTCGCTGACCAGCACCGCCCCGCGGCTGGACAGCCGGCTCAAGGTTTGGTAAGTCATCGAGCGCGGGACGCCCGATGCTTTTGAGAGCTGGTAGCCCGAAGCGGGATGCTCTTGAAGTAGAGCAAGATAGACTTTGGCCTCGTAATCCGTGAAGCCAACCTCATTCAGCACATCGATAAGGCTCATACCGAATCCATAATAGTTGTTCTAATTATAACCACTATTATGGCTGGCGGCCCTGTTCATGTCAAGGGGATTGTTCGGATCGGATCCTGGTTGTCTGCGAGGTCGATATCGAGGGTAAGGCTCACCGGGCAGTGATCCGAGCCGGTCACGTCGTTATGGATCCGGGCGTCCAGCAGGCGCGGCTCTAATCCTGGTGAGATAAAGGTGTAATCCAGGCGCCAACCTACATCCCGGCTGCGTGCGCCACCCCAATAAGCCCACCAGCTGTAGGCTGCACTTTCGGGGTGCAGGCTTCGAAAGGTGTCGATGTAGCCGGCCTCCAGGAATCGGTCGATCCACTCACGCTCACGCGGCAGGAAACCGGACGTGTGTTTGTTCTGGGAGGGGCGCGCCAGGTCAATTTCTCTGTGGGCGGTGTTGATATCCCCGCACAACACGATCTCGCGGCCGGAGGCCCTCAGGCTCTCACAAAGCTGCAGCAGGCGCTCTTTATACTCCATCTTGAAATCCACCCGGCTGTGATCGCGTGAGCCATGCGGGACATAGGTATTTACCAAGACAAAAGGTCCGAAATCAGCGACGATCGTGCGCCCCTCGCGGTCATAAAGCGGGTCGCCGATTCCGATTGTGGTTTTCAGGGGAGGGAAGCGGGAGAGCAGCGCCACCCCGCTGTAGCCCTTCCGCTCCGCCGGAGCCCAGGTGGTTTCGTAGGCCTCGGGCTCTCGCAGTTCTTGGTCCAACTGCTCGGGATGCGCTTTGATCTCCTGCAAGCCAAGCAGATCCGGGCTAGTCGCCTCCAGCCAGTCCAGGAAGCCCTTGCGCGCCGCTGCCCGGACGCCATTCACGTTCCAGGAGAAGATCTCAATCGGCATGCTTGTCCTTCAGGCAGTAGCATTGTGAACTGGTGTCCGTGAACGCACACGCGGCGCGCAATGGGCATAGGTCACAGCCGCTGCTATCGAGGGCGGTCAATCGGCCCATTTGCACCAGCGTGTCTAACATACCCGAGACGGCACTTGGCTCCTTACCCAGGGCATCTGCAACCTGCCGGGTGGTTAAGGCGCCCTCGCATCCTTCGAACTGCCTCATGATCTCAAATAGTGAGCCGGACTTGTCCATTGTTTTTAACTCACCAACATGGCTAACTGGTACACACTCGTCGCCGCGACCCACGCCAGAGCAGTTTGGTAAAGCGCGGAGAAGAGCGCCCAGCTCAAGCCAAATTCGGAACGGATGACGCTGAGCGTGGCGATGCATGGGATGTAGAGCAGCACATAAACCAGGAAAGCCAGGCCAGCCGCAGGCGTGAACACGCGGGTCAGCACGCCACTGAGGGCCGTTTGGCGTGCCGGCTCCGCAAGGTCGCTCGGGAAGATCACGATGCCGGGGGTTAGCGTTTCGATGACTTCCCGCCCCGCGTCGATTGTTGCGGAGACGAAGCCTGTCCCGATCCCGACCAATTGATCCGGGAAACTTGCATCTGTGTCCATAGCATCCAGCGGCGAACCAATGTAGATCTCAGACATCGTTGAGACGACGACCTCCTTGGCCACAAGACCGGACATTAATGAGGCTGAAGCCTCCCAGGTTCCGAAACCAGCCGGCTTGAACACCGGCGCGATCACCTGGCTGGCGCGTCCAAACGCGCTCTCCTCGATCGAGTTCACGCCAAGAGGGATGTGCAGCAGAACCCATACAGCGACCGATGCAAGCAAGATCACCGTCCCGGCGCCCTCAATAAAATCCCGTACGCGCCTGGAGACATGTCCCCAGAGACTGCTCAGCGTGGGAAGTCGGTAGCGCGGCAACTCCATGATGAAATTGTGGGCGCGCTCGCTTCTCAGCAACGTGCGCGAGAACACCCACCCGGCGCCGATCGCAACAGTCACGCCCAGCGCGTAGAGGCCCCAGATCACCTGGTCGGCACGCCGACCGAACAACGCCATGCTGAACAGAACGTAGACCGGCAAACGAGCCGAACAGGACATCAATGGGACCATCAGCGCTGTCAGCAAGCGATCGCGCCGGCTCTCGAGCGTGCGGGTTGCATAGATGGCGGGGACAGCACAGCCGAACCCGAGGATCAGCGGCACAAAGCTCCTGCCGTTTAAGCCCAGGAATGTCAAGAAGCGGTTCATTACGAATGCGGCGCGCGCCAGGTACCCGCTGTCCTCGAGGACAGCGATGAAGATAAACAGCCCGATCAGGCCGGGCAAAAACACAAGCACACCCCCCACGCCGGCGATGACCCCTTCCACGATGAGCGCCTGCAGCCAGGCGGGTGCACTCATGGTCGTCAGCGCCGCCGCGCTCCAGGCGGTCAGCGGTCCGCTCACGACCGCATCAATCCAATCCAGATAGGGTGCCGAGACGTTGACCACCAATCGGAAGATAAGGTACATGACCCCCAGGAAGATCGGCACCCCAAACACCGGGTGGGTCACAACGTGGTCTATCCGGTCGGAAATCGAATCGGAGGGTGCGTCAGCGCCGTCCAGGACCGTCTCAGAGATCCTGCCAACCTTCTCGAAGCGCACATCGGCGACGTGGAACTCGACGCCATCGGGCAGCGCGGCGCGCAGGCGCTCCCTGCCGCCGGATATCGCCTCCCGCAGCGCGGCTGTCCCCTCGCCGGCTGAAAGACCGTCAAGAGGGCAACGCCCGTCGGTGAGCAGCTCAAGCGCCAACCAGCGAAGCTGGAATTGCGCCGGCACCCCTGACGCTCGGCCCAGCCGAGACTCAATCCGGGCGAGCTCCCGCTCCACCACCTCAGCATAGGCCAACTGCAGGCTCCCATTCGACCGATGTCCATTGCAGGCATGTAGCGCGACTTCTTCCCAGATAGCACGCCTGAGTGCCTGGATTCCCACGCCTTTTTTGGCGATCACCTTCTGCACCGGGACGCCGCAGAGCTGTTTGGAGAGCAAATCCGGA
>JASFUN010000090.1:0-6583 GCA_050050255.1 Anaerolineales bacterium
AGCTCATGTCACGGCCTACGATTTGGGCATATTTCGAGAAGTCCCGATTGAGCCAGATATTCCACACAGCTTCCCGGACGGCACCATCCGTGAAGAACGGCTTGAGGTGCTGCCATGAGATGCGTAAATATTCTCCAAGCCCCATCGGTTTGAGTTCACCTGATTCCTGTGGGGTTTCCCTGTTTCGTTCGGCTTCAATGCTCGCCCACTTTAGAGCCCAGTAATCCTGGTTAGGCCACCACATACGAATGTACTCGTAGCTAAAGAAACCATCGCGCAGTAAAGGCTCGACTTTTTGCCAATTGTTATCGCCGACCAGGATCACCGGGTAGTTTAAAAGCTCGCGGGTCGGGTTCGCTCCAAAGAAGTATTGACCGGTGTAATCGCGCAAGTACCAGTTAAGCGGCCAGGACACATCGTCATCGAACGCTACCTGGATAGCCAGACCATCGGTGGTTCGTCGGGATAAATCTTCGATCTGGCGCATGGCGACTTTCACACCCGGTGCTGCGTGGGCATATACAAGGTATTCATTGGCAAGATCGTAGTTCACGAAAGACGCCCGCAGAGACGAGCGGACTGTTATTCCGAATAATGCCGCCAGGATTAGGACGCTCCCCAGTCGCGCCAGCTTTTGAAGGGAGAAACCGGAACTAAGCCTCCAAATTGCAATCACAGATCCGATTGAAAAAGCGAGTGCAGTGAGGAATCCATTAGTAGCCCGCAGCTGGTCCAATTCATTGCCCTGGAATGGTGGTGATGCGCCTAGAAGGCTGCCCAACAGCTGCGTGAAGGAGATGACGAAGAACACAAAGAGGATAACAATTAACCAGCCACGATTCTGCCGGATCACACTCCAGTCAACGCGCTCGATAAATTTACCTAAACCCCAGCCTCCAAAGAGGATCAACGGTAATGCGATGTGCACCGTCAACCAGGGCATCTTCTCACCTGCGAAAGAGTAGGCTGTTATCGAGGTGATAGACCAAAACGCGAGGAAAGTGATGACCGGGAAGGAGGCCTCACCATCTCCACTGGCAGCCTCCGTTCCATCCCGGTCGCCCCTCAACCAGTAGACTCCCGCGAAAATGGCTGCAAGCGCCGGCAGGAACTCATAGATGGGGACCTGCAGGAACAGATAGTAGTACCAGGGTTGGCCGCCGCGTTCCACGCCATGCTGTTCGAGCCAATAGCCTAACGAACCGACGAGCCCGGACGCCAAGCCATCTTCATTGGTGAACAAGGTGGTCTGGAAAACGACGAAAATACCGAAGAAAACACCCGCCGCAATGAGCCATTTGCGCCAATTCCATGTAACACCAATGGCAGCGCTCAATGCCAACAGGAATATCACCAGCAGGATCGTCCGGCTCAGCGGAAGTAGAGTGTTGTAATCGAGTGGATCCCAGCCAAAGATGTTAGCCGGCAGAGCAGCTAACTGCGGCATCGTGACTGTCCATGTAACCACTATCAGGTCGAGCGACGGGAAGTCAGTGCGCAATCTGCGACCATATTCGTAGAGCAGCGCAATGAGCATGAGCAGCACACCGGCAATCGCAAGCAGGAGTCCCAGAGAGATCAGGGGCGACATGCCGACACCCGCACTGATCGCCTCGCCAGCAGCCGCCGTCCCAGTTTCCCCCGGGACCTCGCCAGAGGCGGCCCAACCGAGGAAGAGAGACCCCATCGTCAGGACTCCGCCAATGCCCGCACTCAACAGTCCGGCGCTAAACAGCCATTTCAAATTTGAGCTTGACCAGGTTCTACGCAACACCTGCCATGCAAAGTAGCCGCCTAAAAAGACCAGCAGCTGGGCGGTGTAGATGAAGGAAGTTTCCTTCGCAGTGAAGTGCAGGGCGAGCGAAGCAGCCAGGAGATACAACCATTTGGGTTGACGAGTGTCGAAGTAGCGGAACACGGAATAGAACATCAGCAAAGCCATGGGAACGACCAGCATCTCATTCCGCACATACCGGCTGTAGTAGAGCATATAGGGAGAGAAGACCATCATCGCAGTAGCGGCGAGCGTGCCCCATTTCCCCAACCACCTACGGAAGAGCAGCACCATGAGGACTGCGAGGACCCCGGCGAACGCAGCAGGGAAGCGTGCCGTCGCGTCTGAATCGCCAAATAAGAAATAGGAGAGCGCAACAACATGCATCTGGAAAGGACCGTGCATCAACGGATCATGCTTGAAGCCGCGACCTTCAGCGAGGTACCACGAGAACTGCGTGTGCAAACTTTCATCGTGGCTCATGACCCTTGCATCGAGGTTGTAGAACCGCGTGAATATCGCCACAACGATCAAAGCGATAACGATGATGACCTCGACGTCAATGCGACTCGTCCGCTCGAGAAGTCCTTCTGACCAGGGCTTTTTCTCTTCCTGTACCGATAATTCACCAGTCATCTTTGTGACTCCCTAGGGATGATCCAATCAGCCTTTGAATTCTAACCGCGTTGGCCATAGTCGACGAACTCAGTTCCCGCCGAATAACTTAGCTTTCAAAGCCAAGACTTCGTTTTCTGACAGCAAACGCCAATCTCCAGGCTTCAAATCACCTAATTCAAGTGTGTGCAGGCGAATCCTGATGATCCTTTTTACCCGTAAACCGAGCGTTTCCGCCGTAAGCCGTAGCTGCCGCTTATGACCCTCCTCAAGCACAACCCGGATCCATTGCCCCCGGGGATCATCAGGCTCACGCCGCACTCTGGCCTGCTTGGTCTTGAAATTGTCCGATAAGACGACACCATGCCGCCAGGCCTTCAATTGATCATCATCAGGCCTGCGGTTCAACTCAACCCGGTATTCCTTCTCATGTTCGTAACGCGGATGAGTCAGTCGGTTGGCGACATCACCATCATTTGTAAGCAGGATTAAACCTTCACTATCCGCATCCAGGCGACCGACAGGGTAGACCCGTTCATTGACGCTCACCTGGTCCAGAACCGTGGGCAAGCCGCCTTGCGACCGGGTAGAAGAGAGCACACCGGCTGGCTTGTTGAGCAGGATATAAACCTTTTCTTCTGCGGATGATATCCTGCGCCCATCAACCCGGATTTCAACCTTCCCGGCATCAACCTTCATCCCAAGCTCTGCCGGTTTGCCATCAACGGTGACACGTCCTTGTCGGATGAGCTCTTCGCTTGCTCTGCGGGAGGCAACCCCGGCATTGGCAAGCACCTTCTGTAGTCGCTCACTCATCCCGGGATTCCATTTCTTCGCCAGGTGTTTCAATTTGCGTTTTCTCCAAACCGGCAAGATCTGCCTCAATATCCAGTTTCGGCAGATCATCAATAGAGCCCAATCCAAAATGGCTTAAGAAATCAGGAGTTGTAGCGTAGAGGATGGGACGACCCGGGCCTTCTGTCCGCCCGACTTCCTCGATCAATCCATGGCGAAGTAATGTGCGTAGAACGCTGTCCGAGTTAACTCCGCGTATCGAGTCGATCTGCGGGCGGGTGACAGGTTGTTCGTACGCGACGATGGCAAGCGCTTCCAGCGCGGCACGCGTGAGCCGTGTGATCTCCTCCAACTGCAGGAAATTCTCGACATCCGCAGCAGCTTCCGGAGTAGAAGTCAGTTGAACGCCATTTGAGGTCCGCTGCAGTCGGATCCCCCTATCCGCTTGAGACTCAGCGAGACGTTCAAGGGCGTTCTCGATTCTATATGGGGTTTCATCCAGGACGGTCGCAAGTTGGTTGATTGAGACGCCTGTGGAAGCGACAAATAAGACGGCCTCAATGCGCGCCTGCAGCTTCACGTCCTCAGGGTCCTGCGACTCCACTTCATTCGACATGCTATAATCTGGCGCGATTTCTGCTTCCGGGGAGATGTCCTGTGGATCATTCACGAAAGTATTCTCGATTTCCTCTTCCAATAATGCTTGTGATCATAAGCATGATGCTTGCCATACTCGCCTGCCAGATTGATGTCGGCGGACCTGCCGCACCTGGGGCACCGATCCCTGTTGATCCATCCCAGGCCAACCAGCTTCACTCTATGTGGCAAGCGGCGGTTGAGAATGCTGTTGAAAGCGGTCAGGTTAATGTGACTATCGATGAGACACAAATGACCGCGCTCCTCGCCGAACGTATTGCCGATTCTGAAGAGCCGCTCATCCGCAATCCTCAGGTCTATCTGCGGGACCATCAAATCCAAATCTTCGGTGTCGCAGAGCGCGGTATCTTCAAGGCCAACATCCTCATTGCCGTTTCGCCAGAGGTCACAGAAGCCGGTGAAATTTCGTTTGAACTTCCAGAAGCTTCTATTGGCCCGGTTCCTGCACCGTCCGCGTTGAAGAACACGATATCGGCTTTGCTCACGGAAAGCTTAACCGGTTCAGTGGGATCGCTCGCCACAGGCATTCGAATATCATCCCTGGCGATTGCCGATGGACAGATGACCATTATCGGCGAACTCCGCTGACAGAGCGCAAGGATTATACCAACGCGGTAGATGAGCAGCAATGAGACTAAATATTAAGCGCATTTGCATCGGAATCCTCGTTTTGATCGTCGGCTTCTTAGCCGCCTGTGGGCGCCCACAGGCGACCGCCGGCAGCATCGAGGTTCAGATTGAGGTTGACGGGCAGGCACAAATCGTCGCCATCCCGGCTGGATCCACCGTCCAGCAGACGTTGGACAGCGCAGGGCTTGAGCTCGCCGCGCTTGATCGAGTCGACCCCCCTGCTTATACAACGGTTGACGAAGGCACCATCATACAGGTCACCCGGGTTTCAGAGCGCTTCGAGATCGAGGAGATCGTAATCCCATACGAGCGGCAGCTAATCCGCAACGAGACTCTGCCCGAGGGCGAGACGCGCTTGCTTCAACCCGGTGAGAACGGCAGGCAGGAGATCACCTACCGCATCATTGAAGAATCGGGCGAAGAAATCTCAAGAGCTCCGGTCAAGAATGTGATCCTGGAAGAGCCGGTCCCTGAGATCTTGATGATCGGCACACAATCCAGTCACACACCGATCTCGATCGATGGTGATCTCGTTTACATCTCAGGAGGCAACGCCTGGCTCATCACCGACAACAGCGGAAACCGCAGACCTGTCGTTGTCAGCGGTGATCTGGACGGGCGCATCCTGAAAATTTCACCTGACCACGATTGGCTGCTCTATACCCGCTTGCCTGCAGAAGAAGACCCCGAGGTTATCAATGAACTCTGGGCGGCACCTTTAGGCGATGCGAGCACTGAAGGGTTCGACCTGGGTGTTCGCAACGTAATCCATTTTGCCGATTGGGTGCCGCTCCAATCATCTCTGATTGTGGCTTACTCAACCGTCGAAGCCAGCCCTTCGGCGCCCGGTTGGCAGGCGAACAACGATCTCAAGACGATCGTTTTCACAGAAACGGGGCGTGTCCTGCGGGAACGCACAATCATCGAGGCTAACGCCGGCGGCCAATACGGCTGGTGGGGCACATCATTCGCCTGGGGACGTGATGATGAACATCTTGCTTTCATCCGCGCCGACAGCTTGGGAGTCGTCGACTTCGATGAGGGAGCCTTCGTGGAGCTGGATGAGATTACCCCGTTCCAGACGCTTGAGGATTGGGCCTGGGTTCCAGGTATCACGTGGGGACAGGATCAACAATCACTTTACTACGTCGACCATGGTCAACCTGTGGGCATCGAAAATGCTCAATCATCCCCGGTGTTTAACCTTACTGTGAGCTCCCAACGGACCGGCCAGCATGTTCTGCTGTCAGAGCGAACCGGGATGTTCGCCTATCCAAGCGTTTCCCCAATCCTGGATGTCGATACACCGGAGATCGCTTACAAGGTTGCATTCCTCCAGGCGATTAACCCACTGGAGAGCAAGGATTCAACCTACCGGCTCGCAGTGATGGATCGAGATGGAAGCAATCATCGCGTGATATTCCCGGGCGAGGGACAACCAGGGCTGGACCCGGTTCTTCCTGGTCCTGTGTGGTCCCCCTCGGGTGAGCGCATCGCGCTGATATATCGCGGCAATCTGTGGGTAGTCGATGTCCAGACCGGCATAGGGCAACAGCTTACCAATGACGGTCAGGCGAGGTTGATCGATTGGTCTTCATAGGCCGCTAGAAGTATGAATAGAGAGTATGATAGGCTGGATACCACATCAGCGTCTAGTTAGGAGCCCATCTTGAGGATACTAGTAACCGGGGGTGCGGGTTTCATCGGCTCACATCTCTGCGACCGCCTGCTTTCCGAAGGACATCAAGTCATCGTTATCGATAACCTGGTAACCGGGGACATCGACAACATCGCCCATCTTGCTGACCATGAAGACTTCAGTTTCATCAAATATGACGTGTCCAACTTTATTTTTATCCCCGGGAAGGCTGATGCGGTCATGCACCTGGCCTCACCGGCAAGCCCGAATCCGACCTCGCCCTACGGCTATCTTCAGCTTCCTATCCAGACGCTCAAAGTAGGCGCACTCGGCACCCACAATGCGCTTGGCGTCGCACGTGCACATGATGCCGTTTTCCTGCTCGCCTCCACGTCTGAAGTCTACGGAGACCCAAAGGAACACCCTCAGCAGGAGACATATTGGGGACATGTCGATCCGGTCGGACCACGCTC
>JASFUN010000091.1:0-6571 GCA_050050255.1 Anaerolineales bacterium
ACGCCAATCGCCCACTTCATGGGAACGTGAAGATGGAGTTGCGCACTCTCACCTGGAAATCCTTGTCTATCGTGATCATGAGCCGGTAACCGCCGCTGCGCTCAAAGTATCCTTCGTAATCGGATCTGTAGGATCGACCGTCAGCGATAAAGGAGACATACACTCCAGATTCACCTGTTGGTTGGACTTCAATCCAGCGCGAGGCACCTGCTGGCAGAGTCCCCAAATCCTCGCTGAAGCCTGCCCCTTCCAGGCGGAGGTCCTGCAGCTCAACTCCGGAACGATTGACAGTTTTCAGGCGTGGAGGCGTGCGCATGCGCCGTTGAATGATCTCGGCGGCCAGGAAGGTCGAACCCAGCCCAAGCAGGGCAAGCGAAGCCAGGGCTAACACTGCAAAGCCAATTTTCCTGGAGCTCATAAGACCTCCGTTCTGCTACCCAATAGGCCGGGCTTGATCGGATTGGTCGGGCACCATGGTCCACTCGTCATGCAGATAGCATACTCACATCATGAATGACCGAAGCGATCTACACGGGGTGCTTACCTGAAGAACCTGAAGCCCCCATCCACATCGACGGAGTAATCCTCCAGGATGATGAGCTCTACCCAGTAGCCCCCCTTTGGCTCAATGTAGGCGAGATCATCTTCAATAAAGTGCCTGCCCTGCGCATTAAATTCAATTTGTAGAGACGATTCACCTGCAGGCATCACATCGACTCTTAGGCGCGCTCCCGTGTCTAGATTGCCAATTGACTCGCGGAATCCCCTCCCTTCCAGGACAATGCCCTGCAAGTCCACTCCAGATCGATTAAGGATCCTGATCTCAGGAGGGGAATCATAGGCTTTCATGGCATGGGACCAGAGAAAATTCTTTCCAAGAATCACAATGGCCACGGCAAGCGCAATCACTGCAAGGATGAGAAGGGGTCGAGGTAGCTTATCCCGAAACATAGCTGCTCCGATGGCGTGTCATCAAAGTACGAGCCAGATTGCCAGCTCTAAAAGCCGGTTACCGCCCGCTGGACGAAGGCCAGCACTCCGCAGATCAGGAAAAGGACTACTGATGAGATCGTCCAGGTCCTGCCCGCGTTGGAAGCCAGGCCTATCATCCCGCCTGCACCTGCAAAATAGAGCACCACATAACTAATTACCATCCATTGTGTATCCCGGAAATTGTAATGGAGAAGGTAGTCCAGGATAAATAGGAGAATCAACCAGGCGATCATGAGACCGACCTGCAGGTAATAAAGCAATGGCCTCCCGTACTCCGGGGCACGTATCAACAAGTAAGCCAATGGAAATGTCATGAGCAGGATGGGTATTCCGATCCAATGCCCGGGACGAGTCCCCAGGAAGATGCGGGCGAGGAAAGTAACGATGCTTGAGACGAAAATGACATGCGCGACAATAGCGCCCAACAAATCAAGAGAAGCTTTCATGTTTGATCCTTCCTGACATAGATCCAGTTCGGCTTGAGATCCGGGCTGCTTGCAGGTATTCGGGTCGCTGATTCCGTTTGAATGGCAGCGTAATCTTGACGCATTTTCAAGCCCTCCAGCCAGGCCGTATCAGCTTGCGATTTACGGGACTCCCATGACTCTGTGGGTATCGGATGGCTAATCAAATGCCTCCAGGAAGTAACAGGTAACATTGGTCGCGGCGATCGCAGCTGGAGACCATCGTGGTCTGAAAAGATCGAACCCGTGTTCCGTATCAGGCAGTTCAAATAAAAATGCAGTGCATCCGGAAGACCGCAGTGCCTGATGCATGTGCCTGACATCTGATGCAACCCCGCTGAAATCATGTGATCCCTGCAAGAGAAGGGTCGGGGGACAGTGCTGGCTTATGTGGTTTAGAGGTGAAGCAAGTTCATAAAGGTCTGGCGCTTCAGATGGTTCACCGCCCATTGCAGCGGGGAGCAATCGATGCACCGGGATGACCTCAAAACCTACACGGGATTCCAGATATTTCATCATCCACCGCTCGAATCTGGTGCTTCCTTCAAGCCCGGGGAGTTCCTCAAAGCTCCTGAACTGAGCTTCCAAATCCGTCGGGCCGTAGTAAGAAACGACAGCGCGGACTTCTGTGCTGCAGGCAGCGTCTGGGGGATCCAACACCGGGTGATCCGGCGTGTAGGCCGCCAGGAGCGCGAGGTGACCGCCGGCCGATCCACCCATCAGGACGATGCGGTCTTTTCTGAAGTTGAACTCCTCGCTGTTCTCTTTCATCCAGCAAATCGAGCGCTTTACATCCGCTAGCATCCCGAACATGTCAGTCTCCGGGCTGAGCGTATAGGCTAAGTCGGCTATCACATGGCCCGAGGATGCCAGGCGCCGGAAGAACGGGCGCGTTCCAAAATCCTTATCGGCGTAGTGCCAACCACTTCCATGCAGGTAGATGATGCCCATGCCGGAATGCGCTACCTCCGCGGCAGGCGACCAGAGGTCGGTGAGGATCGGCCTGCCAGTCTCAGCGTGAAGCCCAATCTGGATGTCCCTTGTAAAGTCATATTGGTGTCGATCGCCGCGGAGCAGAAGCCAAAAGAGTGATTTATTGTCGATATCGATCTCACCTGTCGATTGAGGCTTTGATTTGCTGATCTCACGGACTACACCTGCAGCGCCTTTATATATCCGGTAAACATGTCTACCTGAGATTATCAGCGCCAGAGCACCAAAGACCGATGAAACCGGATCGCGCCCGATCAGGTACCCACCGATGGCTGCAATGCCACCGGCAATCCCGGGCAGCAGGATGAAGGAGCCCCAGAAAAGCTTTGGGATAAACAACAAGAGGCGACCCCAGCCTGACCTCGGACGGTAAAGGGTTATTGCAGCCAAGAGAAAGGCGAGAACGGCTGACATGCGAAGTATAAGAATCATAGTTATCGAGTGTCCTGCCAGCTTGTTGGCTTCAATTCTTGATAACTACTGAGTGGTTAGCGCTCAGGACTCTTTTCAGCGTACTACAGTATTCAGATTGAACATAATGTCTGCCGGGTGGATTCCGGGCAGTTTGATCCATTCGGCTTCTCCGAGGGATGCTGCACTCGGAGTTCCACCCGTTAAACCCAGTTCAAATTCAGCCATACTGTTCTTCAACCTGTCAATCAGAAGATGAAGGGGATAAACATCTTGGTCCTGCGCATGTAATGCCGGTATGCGTCGCCGAAATAGCGGAGGCATTCAGCTTCATCAGCTCTCGCGGTCGCCATGAGCAGAAGCGTCGCCGCCAGTGCCAGGAATGCTGTTACAAAGCTAGTCTGTTTAAAGAAGATACCCCAGGTGAGGAAGAGCAGCGAACTGTAGAGTGGATGCCGAATGAAACGGTATGGGCCCGTTGTGACCAGCGTCGACGTTTTCTCAAAGTTGAACAAGGGCTCCTCCCGGTGCGCAGCGCCAGCCCTGCCGGCCATGCGCAGTTGGTAGATCCCGCTGAGCACGAGGTAGGTTGAGATGGATAAGAGTAACCATGAGATCAATTGGGCCGGGGAGAAGGGATCTCGAAACCAACGCTCCAGCACGAAGAGAAAAAGGATGATTATGAACTCCCATGCGAGAAAGCGGTAGAAACCGTGTGAACCGGGGACACGGAGCGAAGCTCTGGAGACATAAGCAAGGAAAGCCGAGCCGATCAAGAAGATTACGAGCTTGAGAGCCATCCGGGTATCCTAATGTAACTATTGGACCTGAAGTTCAACCGTCGCCCGGCAAAGATCGGGGGTGTATTGGGAGAGGGCGAGGAGGATTTTCTCACGCATGGATGGATACCAGAGATCCTGATCCTGACTCAGCCACCTGGTTTCGACGTTTTCTCGAGACGGTCTGATCTCTGCTTGCTCGACCAACGCGATATGCCATACGCTCAGTTCTTGATAGCCCTCAAAATAATCAACCACAACCCTGGGATCCCATTCGGCGTCAATCAACTTGATGTTCTCTTCGGCAAGCTCTCTCCGCACTGCCTGTTCAGTGCTTTCCCCATCCTCCAGCGCCCCGCCAGGTAGAGCGAACTTGCCAGCCTTGCGGTGCAGGGTGGCGAGGATGCAGCCGTCTTTCTTCCGGATGATGATCGCACGTGCGCTGACGCGCTTAAAAGGCAGGTCGATGGTCTTCTGTGAACCGTTGAACTCTCTGCCACGTATATACCGACTGTCGACATATTCGGCTTTCATGCGGACAACCTTTCGAAAAAAATGATCGAAAGAGATTCTTCACCTGTTACGGCTGTCCAGGTCTTCCAATCAGAAGATCCCTTACCCTGTCGTAGGAGATCACGTAGTGGATGAGCAGGATCACTCCAAATATCCAGGCTAGCGTGTACTCTCCCAGGGAGAACAAAGCCCAGATTGAAAAGCCAAAATAAGCGAGCTCGAGCAGCAGCCGGACAAACCCGGGGACGGCTACGGGCGCATCTCCGGGATCGCCTGGCACCCTGAAAGTGCCCCACAGAGCAGCAGCGACGATCGGGATGGCCAGCATCCATACATAGCGTATGAAGCCATCGCCCTGCTGCCAACCCCAGTATCCCATGATGAAGAGGGCAGCTACTTCGAGCAGGAACCTGACCGCCAGATTGATCGGGTTTTGGGACATGCTTCACTCACTTATCTATCCTGACCTTCGGAATTTTCAGACGCGACGGAGGAGCCAAGACGCTCCCCGTTCAATCATTTGCCCTCAGGATTAAGGATTGGTAATGCAGTTCATCCTCTGCATCTAATTCGACTCGATCGAATTCTACCAGCGAAAATTCCTGCGCCGCCTCGTGAAGGATCTGTTCGTCGACCATGAAGGAGAAAAAGCGCTTTGGTTCGTATTTATCCTCAGGGTAGATGCCCTCGCTGTCCACGCCTCCATACTGACCCCAGTAGAAGAGTCCCCCGGGGGCAAGTGAACGGCGGATGGAGCCTAAGGCAGCCTGGAGCTCGGATCTTGGGATGTGCAGCAGCGAGTTCATCGAGAACGCAGCCTCAAATGCGGTCCCGAGCGAATCCAATTCCACGATATCCAGTTCATACGCCTGTATGCCGTTTTCCCGACACCTCTTGACGTTCTCGGGTGAGAGGTCGATGCAGGTGACATCCAGACCTCCATCGCGGAAGAAGGCGGCATGCACGCCGGGGCCGGAGCCGATATCGCACAATGTTTTCCGATTTTCTTCGAGGAGCATCTCCATGAAATGCTTGCGCGCACCCAGCTTCCAGCCGGCGACCTCAGCACGCACGCGAGAATCGACGGAGTGGTTGTAGGCGCGCCTCAGGTTGCCGCGAATATCCTCCGCCTTCAAATGAACACCTCAATCTGAATAAGCCGGGTCGCTGCCGGTTTGAGCTGCGCTGCATTCCTGAAAGGAGTCATTGGTTAGGCTGCAGCTCATTTCTTTGCCAGGTATAGGTGAACGCTCCCATAGCCTCCAACCTCCTGATCATCGCAATTCCAGCCGATGTCTTCAAAAGCCTGTGGGACATCACGGATCAGGTCACCGGAAGCTTTCCAGAACTTCGCCAGCAGCCTGCCAGCAATGTTCCCGTCGGCGGGAAAGTTGACGTCAACCATGACCAGTCTTCCCTCTTCGGCAAGTACCCTTCGCATTTCTCGAAGCGCTTGCTTGCCATCTGGATATCCTGAAAAAGCCATAGTCGAAATCACACAATTAAATAAGCCATTGGCATAAGGAAGCGCCAGCGCATCACCGATCTGCAGGTTGGCGTTCAACCTTGCCCGCCGGAGTCTGCCAGCGGCCTGCCTGGTCATCCTGGCGTTGAGATCGATCCCCCATGTGTCGAAACGGGATGCATACCGTTCCATGAGATGGCCTGTGCCAAATGAGACCTCCAACACCCTTGGACCGACTATGTACGGCAGTGCGCTGTCGATCCAATTAAGCCAGATCGGGACCGTGCTGAGCAAGAGACTGTATAGTGGGGCAAAGCGCGTGTAGAAACTGTCGAAGTTGCGGGTAAATTCACG
This sequence comes from Anaerolineales bacterium, assembly GCA_050050255.1. Lineage (GTDB taxonomy): Bacteria > Chloroflexota > Anaerolineae > Anaerolineales > E44-bin32 > E44-bin32. The sequence continues at coordinate 5,973 of JASFUN010000091.1, forward strand.
CGGGTCCTCAGGATCGCTTGAATACTTGGCGCCGATGATGACTTCTCCTGTGTGATTTGGCTGATTGAACGACCGGATTCCATAGTTGAGGCTGTGCCTTTCGCCCTCGAGCCGAAGTGCGGTGGGTGGAGTGAAAAAATCGAGAGCGCGCGAAGCAGCAGCTTTGCCATCCGCAGTATTTTACAAGTGGTGGTACCTTGCTGCATTTCTCGTCATAGGTCTCCAATCGTTGAGTTTAGAGGGGAAGCAGATCCTTCGTTAGGAAGTCGAGTTCATCTCTCGGAGGATCAAGGGAGTCTTTGAATCCCGGGAAGCCACCCCATTGAAAGCACTCCCGCAGGAAGTTTATGAAGAGCATTCCATCCCACTGCTCGGAAATGAGTGGTCCGTCCATTGCAGGATTAGGGATCATGACCATGGTGGGCCCACCACCACTCATATTCGCTTTCTGGATGGCGTCAGGCGCGAGCCAGATGCAGTAGGGAGGATCGGTCGTTTCCACTCCTGTAGAGTCAAAAACCATGTCCGCGTAGAAGGAGAGCGGAGGGGCATGGAGTGGGTCAATGACGATCGGGTCAGAGAAGAACGCACCTGTGGCT
>JASFUN010000092.1:0-6498 GCA_050050255.1 Anaerolineales bacterium
CAAGGGCATGCGGATTGTAAACTCGGATGACGATCTTGCCTGAGTGGCAAGCGTGATTGCTAATCGGTATCGAATAGCAGCCGAATCGCGCGAATGTGAGGCGCCGGGAGGCGCCTTTCTTGTTGAGCGCTCGAGTTACCTGTGACAGATCTGTAACCGTGTCGGGTTGTGCTGGTGACATGGCTGGCGTAAAGTGAATCCAGGTGTTGCTACGCAGCCTCTGCGAATAACACTGAACGATTACGGAGGAGGAATGTTCCTTTTAAGTAAGCCACTCGACGATTTCGACAGGATTTATGGAACGTGATTTAGATGCGATTTTGGGATACAGTAGGCAAAGACAGACATGCCACTGTCTTTCATACGATCCTTCTAGGAGCGGATGATGCAGACGGACGCGAAAGTTCTACTTGTTGACGATGAACCTGCGATAACCGAAAACCTGGCCCCGTTCCTGGAGCGAGCCGGTTTTGAGGTGCTCACAGCCTCGAATGGCGAGCAAGCGTTGGAACTAATCGCAGATGAAACGCCAGATCTCATGGTGCTGGATGTGCTGATGCCCAAGGTCGATGGTCGCGAGGTGCTGCGCCGTCTGCGCCAGGATGGGAACTGGATTCCGATCCTCTTATTGACCCAGGTAGGGGAAGCCGGTGAGCGTGCAATGGCTCTGGAGGAGGGAGCGGACGATTACCTCAACAAGCCATTCGACCCCCATGAGCTGGTGGCACGCATTAAGGCCGTTCTCAGGCGCGCAAAGCCGGGTCGCCCACCGCTCTCCGCTGCGTGGCGCTTGTCCTGTGGCCCACTGGTACTCGATCGCCGCTCGCGGCGTGTGTTCATGGACAACGAGGAGCTGGTGCTTACACCCAAAGCCATGGCGCTGCTTGAGTATCTTATGACCCATCCAGATGAGCTGGTAACGCGGGAACGTATGCTTGATGTCGTCTGGGGTTGGGACTACCCGGTGGGCACCAGGGCGGTCGATACGCGCATCGCCGAGCTCCGCAAAGCTCTTGGAGATGACCCGGCTGAACCACGTTTTATCGAGACGATCCCTGGCCAGGGTTATCGTTTTGCAGCCGATGTTGAGGGGGGATCATGATCTTGCGCTGGCTGCCGATCCTGGCGCCGGCCATCCTGGCACTGGTCATCGCCATCCTATTTAACCAGAGTGAACTACCTAACCCGACACTGTTCGTGCGTTTTCAGGTCAGTGTCTTGATATTCTTTTTCGGCGTAGGCTTGAGCCTCATCGCAACGATCATGCTTTTAATTTCGGATTGGATCGAACGCAGACACGTTGCGACCCTGCTGCAAGCGAGCGAAGAGCGGCGACATTTTCTCCGGCGTCTGGACCACGAGCTTAAGAACCCGCTGACCGCGATTCTGGCAGGGCTTGCCAACTTATCCTCGAGCGACACCTCTGATCAGCGTGATGTTGCGATGCGCAGTGTAGAAACCCAGATGAGAAGGCTTCGCAATCTCGTATCGGATTTACGCAAGCTCGCCGATCTTGAACGGCGAAGTATTGAATTTAACCCGATCGACATGAACCCGATACTTGTGGAAGCCTATGAGTACATCGGCGATAAGGAAGAGGCGCAGAGTCGCAATTTCAGCATTTCCATCCCGCAAGCGCCCTGGCCGCTGCCGTATGTCTCCGGTGATCGGGACCTGCTCTTCCTTGTGGTCCATAATTTGCTTGACAATGCGCTCAAATTTACCCAGCCAGGGGATACGATTGAATTGCGCGCCTACGAAGCGGGTTCGAATCTGACCGTCGAGGTGGCCGACACGGGTATTGGCATCCGGGAAAGCGAGCGCGCATTTATCTGGGACGAACTCTACCGGGGCGAAGATGCCCGCGGCATACCGGGGAGCGGGCTTGGGCTTGCCCTCGTGAAGTCGATCATTCAACGCCACAACGGTCATGTTGACGTGCGCAGCCGCAGCGGGCAAGGCACGGTATTTTCTTTCTCGCTGCCGGTCCTGGAAGTTACAAAACGGTAACAGACGGCAACACACCCGAAACCACACGACGATCGTCTTGTGACAAACACCACATACTATAGTTACAATCCGTTCAAGTGGTGCGCCGCAAGTTGGGCGGTCGCTTGTGAAAGAAGTGAGAGATAAGATGAAGCACAAAAGCAACTCCAAACTGATCCTGGGAGTGTTGGCAATCATCCCCGTGTTGTTGAGCGGCTGCGGCACAATGGAGCTAGGCATATTAACGCCTGAAGCGGTAGACGCAGGCCTGGGGATACCTGAGGGCGTGATCATTGCCAGGGAAGTCGCTCTGGATTTCCTGCGTGAGAACTATGGTGAACTGGTCCCCCCGGAGGGGACGCAGTGGCAGGGCGACTATATCCAGGCAAGCGATCCCCTTGGCGTTGGAACCTATCAGTACAACTCCTCGCCGTGGGTGATGACGATCGAGTATCCAGTTGTCGAACCTGGATCGACGGTTTACAGGATCGATTTGATCAACGCCGATACTGACTTCCAATGGGAAGGTCAGGTCGATGCGCGCGGCGAGGTCACTGAAATTAAACCGGTCGTGCAAGTGATGACAGTTACTGCATGGCTTGGGAGCATTTCAACGCTGCCTGAAGGTAGCGGGAGGGGTTTTTACTTCAGCCTCAGCCCGGAGGGTGCAGGCGAATTTGAGCTCAGCGCCGCCGATGAGGCCATCCTGGCTACGATCGCGGAGGTCGCTGATGCTGAGGGCACATCAGAGTTTGTGCACGTGTGGGGAAGTCTTACATGCGGGGTGGAAGCCTACGGAGGCTGTCGGCTGGACGTCGATCGCCTGCGCTACGGTACCACCGTCACTGAGCCAGAGCCTGTGGAAGCATGGGAAGGTGTCATCTTCAGCCGCAATCAACCTCCGGGATCCGGCGGTGACGATTACTTCGTGTTGACCGGGCGGTTCCCAGTGGAGTACGGGATCTGGTCTCCGGACGAAAACCTTCTGCCTGAGCTAGAGGCACTACGGGATACAGGGACAGTCATTCGCATCTGGGGTGAACTTGTTGCAGGAATCCCCGATTGGGCTGGCACACAGATCCGGGTGCAGCGATTTGAACGGGTCGAACCAGAAGGTACTGATATTCCAGTACAACCCACCCAAGCCTCCGACGATCGCGGCTGGGAAACTTATGTCAACGAGCGCTACGGGTACGAGATCCAATATCCTCCCGAAGCGAATCTTGAGGAGATGGGCATTCACGGGTATGTAACAGACGAACAAGGTAAACCCCTCGGGGATATTCCTGAGGGGCTGGAACCGGACGAAATATTTGAGTATTTGCGTCAGACATACGGAGAGAACCTGTGCGTTCAGATCACCTACGCTCTCGGCTATATCACGATCTCGGTTCCAGAAAATGTGGAATTTCGATATGCCACCTGTGGTCGCACGGGAGTCGGTGCCGGGGATATGTTACCTAAGGAAGAAGCGGTTCAAATTGACGGTGCAGAGATCACCGCTGAGGGTTTTGAATTCCGCTCCGGGGGCGAATCTTTAGCGCAGCACAATGAGACCTTCGTTCTGCTCCTTCCTGATGGCACCCGCGTTGAATATAGTTCAAGGCCCTCCGCAGACGCCACCTACCAGGATTATCTGATGAAGACAAAACCGGTGCTCATGGAGATACTCTCCACATATAGATCACGTTGATGTCGTAACAATCCGTCTGTTCAACTGCCACACGCTCAGATGGCGTGTGGCAGTTTACTTTAGTGAAGATCGTGCACGGGTTACAATAGCGTTCGGTCCACATGTTTGAACGACGTAGAAGATGACGATGAAGAGTGTGCTGTTCCTTTTTTCCGATACCGGCGGCGGTCACCGCAGCGCGAGCGAGGCGATCATCGAGGCCATGGAGTTGAATTATCCTGGCTTATTCGATATCGAGATGATTGATGTCTTCAAGGAATACGCCCCACGCCCGCTGGACAGAGCCCCTGACCTCTACCCTGAAATGACGAAACTTCCGATTGCGTGGGAAGTGGGATACAAGCTTACCGACGGGCAGCGACGTTCCAGGATGCTGCAAACGACCTTCCGACCATACATCAAACGCGCTGTCGCCCGCCTGAAACAAAATCATCCCGCAGATGTATATGTCTCGGTGCACCCGCTCTTTAATGAGGGTTTCATCCGTGAGTTAAGGCCTGAAAGGTCGCGGTTCATGACCGTAGTCACCGATTTGATCACGGCGCACTCATTCTGGTATGCGCCGGGGGTCGACCTGTGCGTGGTTGCCACTGAGCAGGCCAGACAGCGGGCGATCGACAATGGCATTGAACCTTCCAGGGTGGAGGTGGTAGGATTGCCGGTTTCCCAGGCCCATGCTCAGGATCCCGGTGATCGCAGCGAACATCGTCGGCAGTTAGGATGGCCGGTGGGCATGCCCGTCGTGCTTCTGGTTGGTGGTGGAGAGGGCATGGGGCCACTGAAGCGTACGGCGATCGCGCTCTCCAGCCTGGATATACCCTTCACGTTGGCAATTATCACTGGCCGAAATAGCGCCCTGGAAGACGAGTTGAAATTACGTACATGGGATCGACCGGTATTCATCTATGGTTTTGAAAACAGGTTGCACCTGATGATGCGCGCAGCTTCAGTGTTGGTGACCAAAGCAGGTCCGGGGACAATCAGTGAAGCGCTAAACGCTAATCTTCCCATGGTCCTGCACAGTCGGTTGCCTGGCCAGGAAGAGGGCAACGTCGATTATGTCCTTCAGACGGGGACGGGTTACTGGGCGCCGGGCCCAGAGCGCTGCGCATTAACAGTGCGGCGGATCCTGTCGAATCCACGCTTGTTGGAAAAAATGCGCATGCAGTGCGCCCTTAATGCTCGCCCCGATGCTGCGGAGAAAATTGCGACACTGATCGCACGTGAAGCCGATCGACTGGCGAATTAAGAATAGGGCCCGAACAGTTCCAACTAGAAATCACCCTGCAAATTGATTGTCGGGTCAGTGATACATTTCAGCTGCACCCGCTGTGATATCCGGCGAGGTATCTTGATCTAAAGCTCTTGTTGGTACATCCGATGGGTTTTATAGAAGTCGATGCCAAACTGGCTGACCTCACGCAGCATGCGGTGGTTTTCTTTGCGGATTTGAACCAGATCAGCATATTGGTACTGGCTATCAAGCAGGGACTGGGTCAGTTCGCTAAGCAGGATCGCAGTGCCACCCATGCCCTGGTGTTCCTCCACGATGCCCCCACCATTCAGATTAACCCACTTCGTCCGCCGCAGCTCGAGCAGCAGGTCTAACCAGCCGAACGGAAATAGCCGCCCACGGTTGCGCTGAAGCGCAGCAGAGATATCCGGAAACCCGAATGCGAAGCCGATCAGCTCGCCGTCCTTGCGGACGATTTTGATCAGTTCCGGGTCGGCAAACCAGATCATCTGGCTGAGGATCGTATCCAGCTCTGCGTCTGATAGGGGCACGTTATCTTCAAAAACACCCAGGACGCTGTTGTAGAGGGATTTGATTTCCGGTGCGATCTCCCGAAGCTCTTGTCGATTCGAGAGGCTGACGATTTGAAGACCTTTTCGCTTGGCAACCTTGCGGCTGATTCTAAAAATGCGATCGGGTATTTCCACCGAGCGGTCTACGTAGCCAGAAACGAGATCGCGCAGAAAGGCGAACCCCGCAGCTTCCACCAATGCGGGGTAGTAGGGCGGATTGTATGGGATCCCAAACGCCGGTCGATGCTCGAAACCCTCGATCAACATACCCAGGCCGTCGGTAGCCACGAAACCTTTAGGGCCGACAATACGGGAGAGGCCCTGTCCCCGTGCCCAATCCAATCCAGCTGAGAACAGAGCGTTCGAAACGTCTCGATCGTCGATCGACTCAAAGAGGTAGAAGAAACCGGTTTGAGTGTCCTTGAGCTGGTTGTAGCGGCGGTTGTTCATCACGCAGAGACGGCCAAGTGCAGAGCCGCTTTGATCCTCAGCAAGCAAGAAAACGGCTTCGGAATGTTCAAAGAAGGGGTTGCGCCCGGGATCCACCTGCGAGCGAGCGTCCCGGCGCAGAGGCGGGACCCACTGGGGGATGTCCGCATAAATATGGAATGGCAGATTAAGGAATTTCCTGACCTGGTCACGCTTCCCTGGATCGATTTCGTAAACTCTCATCTACGCCTGCCGTTCGGATTTTGTCACTGTACGCAAAGCCTCCTACATGGTTAGGATCGGGAGGGGCGGGTGCAGTATACTGCATGGGTAACCGAAAGGCATGTCAGCTAAAATTGGACAACGCATGATGATCAGGAGGCGATCATGGATAACGAGAAAAAGAACAGCGAATCTGTTGAGAATCAATTTGAACGTCTAGGCGAGAACCTTAAATCGGCTGTGGAAGAGGCCTGGCAAAGTGAGCAGCGAAAGCGAATCTCGGAAGACTTACAGGAGGGGATAGAGGAATTTGCGGATGCTCTTCGCCGCACAACGTCCGAATTTATCGAATCTCCGAC
>JASFUN010000093.1:0-6460 GCA_050050255.1 Anaerolineales bacterium
CACCAATCGAGAGCAATGGGTAGTGGGCTGGATAGGGTCCTGCTGCTTCGATGTCAACAGAAATGCAATTTTTCAACCACTCAGCCGGCACGTACTGCCTCCCTGCCCTCGGCGCTTGATGTGTCTGCGGTCGTTCGAGTTAACGACCGCTCAATAGGTCGCCGAGGATGTCCCCGCCTATGCCGGCCGCGCCGCGCTTCTCGCCGGTTTGTTTGAACCGGGCTGAGGCCAGCACACGGTCGGCAAGTCGGGAGAACGGCAGGCTCTGCAGGTACACTTTTCCAGGCCCCGTCAAGCGAGCCAGGAACAAGCCTTCCCCGCCGAACAGCGCGTTGCGGAATCCGCCAATGAACTGGATGTCGTAATCAACCGATTCGGAAAATGCGACCAGGCATCCGGTGTCAACTCTAAGGTATTCGCCGTCGGAGAGATCGCGCTCGATAATTGTCCCTCCGGCGTGGACGAACACCATACCATCGCCTTGCAGGCGTTGAAGGATGAAACCCTCGCCACCGAAAAGGCCGGCGCCCAGCTTCTTGGTGAATGCGATCTCGATCTCGATGCCATCCGCAGCGCACAGGAAGGAATCCTTCTGGCACAAGATCCTGCCTCCGAAATCAGTCAGGTTAAGTGGAATGATTTTGCCGGGATAGGGGGCTGCGAACGCGGCGACTTGCACTGCACCGCCGTTGTTGAGGAAGGTGGTGATGAAGAAACTCTCGCCGGTGATGGCCCGCTGCAGGCCTTTGAAAACCCCTCCGCCGGTCGTCGTCTGCATCTCGATGCCCTCGTCCATGTATGTGAGCGTGCCTGCTTCGGCGCGGACGCCCTCGCCCGGATCGAGTTTGATTTCCACCAGCTGCATATCGTCGCCGTAAATTTTGTGGTCGATCTCGTCGGCCATGCTAAACGCTCCTTATTAGGGTTCCATCTCGTCCTGAAGTCTACCAGAGTTAGCAGGGGGATGAAATCGGGCTCTCCCGGTGGAAAAGTACCGGTCAGATTCCCGGCGCAGCGGGTTCTGGAGGATGTATTGGCGAAGGCGGATTGATCTGCGATCTCGCAAGGTGCTTTTGGGTATGGATTTCCCCCTTGAATGGAGATGGATCCAGGCCGGACCCGGTGGCGCCGTAGCCCTGCATGGGTCTAATGACCGTTATCCTTCGTCATCCTGCGGATCGCGGGGATCGGACTCGCTCACGCCTTCCAGCCTTTGCAGAACGCGGAAGCGCTCGCGCGACTTGCGCGCTTCGCGCCGGCGGGCGCGGATGCGCAGCAGCAGACCGAGGGCGCTCAGCGCAGCGGCCAGAACAAGCACGGTCAACTCGCCCTGCCCGATCTGCATCGTGAGGATGAAAACAATCAGCAGGATGATCCCGATGAGGATTAAAGCATTACCAAAGCGTCGCGACATAGTGTTGATTTGGAGCCCCTCTGCCAATCGCAGAGGGGCTCGCATCCCTTCTTATCGAATTAATGTGTGGATCTGTTCGTGCATGTAAAGCTGCACGTAGTAATGTCCGCCTGCATTCTTGCCTGATGAGCCCGATCCCTTCCAGCCGCCAAAGGGCTGGAACCCGGGCCAGGCACCCGTAGTAGAACCTTGTGGGCGATTGGCGTAGGTGACGCCGGCCTGGATGTTATCAAAGAACCACACCGCCTCCTCTTCGGAGCCGTAGAATCCAGCCGTAAGTCCATACATGCTTTCATTGGCTAGCTTCATACCCTGCTCGAGGTTGTCAATCGGGTGGACCATCGTGATAGGCAGGAACATCTCGGTTTTCCAGAGACGGTGTTCGTGGGGCACGTCTACCGCGATGGTGGGTTCACAGAATAAGCCCTTGCCGTATTCGCCTTCGGTAAGTACTTTGCCGCCGGTGACGAATGTACCCGCTTCGGAGAGTTCTTCGGTGAATCGCTTGAAATCGGCATATGCGCTCTGGTTGATGACCGGACCGAGGAATACGCTGCGCTCCGTCGGATCACCGATCTCGATTTTATCCGTCACCTCGACCAGTCGCTCAACGAACTCATCGTAGACCGGGCGTTCAACATAGATGCGCGAGTTAGCCGAGCACTTCTGGCCCTGCAGACCGAACGCAGAACGGACGATGCCCGAAACAGCCCGGCCGAGTTCTGCATGTTTGCTGACGATGGAGGGGTTCTTACCGCCCATCTCAAGGATCGTCGGGCGCGGGTACTGACCCTGCGAGAATTCCCGGTAGATCTTCATGCCGACGTCGTAGGAACCGGTGAAAGTGATGCCGTCGACCTCCGGGCTCTCGATTAAAGCCTGTCCGAGTGTGCTGCCTGGCCCGGTGACGAAGTTGATGACTCCGTCCGGCAGGCCGGCATCCCGGAAGCATTCTGCAAGCAGCCGCACCGTCCAGGGTGTGTCGGTGGCAGGTTTGAGCACCAGGGTGTTGCCGGTGACCAGCGCAGCGCCCGAAGGCCCCCCGCTTAAAGCCGCCGGGAAGTTGAACGGGCTGATGACCAGCCAGACCCCATAGGGCCGCAGCACAGAGGTGTTGATGGCAGTGTACCCTTTCAGCGGGTCCTGGCCCATCTTAACGATAAATCCGTTGTTCTCTTCCATTTGATCGCATGCATAGCGGATGAGCGCGGCGACCTCGGCGATGTCGCCCAGGGCTTCCATGCGGTTCTTGCCGACCTCCAGAGAAATGACCGCCGCAATCTCGTAGATGCGCTCGTCGATGTTGTCGCAGGCTTTGCGCAGCAGCTCGACGCGCTCGGTCCACGGGCGGCGTGACCATTCAGGGAATGCCTTGCGCGCGGCCTTCATCGCCGCTTCGGCGTGGGTTTCATTTCCCTTTTGAAAGACGCCCAGGACCAGATCGGTGTCGATTGGCGAACGATCCTCAAATGTCTCCTGAGCTTCGACCTCTTTGCCATCGATCAACATCATGTGGGGGAGCCCCAGGTTTGCCTTGACATCTTCGAGCGCTGCTTCATAGCGCTCATGGAGCTCTTCGGGAGGTTCGAACATCGTAGCGTAGGTAAGCTGGAATGAACTGCCTTCTTTTTTGTCTGCCATCGCGGGGTTTCTCCTCAACACACGGTTTAGATAGTCATTTATTAGAGTATAGCCACCTCGTTCGCCGCCGTCAAAATGCCATTGTATACTCACTAAAACTCGCTTGAAGCTGCGAGGCATGGAGGCCTCATTTTGGCCTGGGTGCATGAAAATATATTTGCGGGCGGGGGAGCGCACATCCCGTCCACCTGGGATGAATTCTCCTTTCAAATGGGAATTCGTACGGTGGTTCACCTTGCGCGACCGGAGCCCATTTCGTTTCGAGGCAGGACACCTGCTCGCTTTTTGTGGTTGGATATCGAGCACGAGGACGATGCTGATCTCGCCGCCCGGGATCTGTGTGGCCGTTTTGTCATGGAGGCGATCGCAAATGGCGAGAACGTGCTACTGCATTCCGCCCATGGTCGCCACCGCACGCGCTGGATCTACGTTGCATTCTTGATCTGTTCAGGTAAACAGGTGAGGGCCGCGCTGAGGTTGGCGGAGGAAAAGCCCTGGCAGGCCCCCTACCACACCGATCGTGCCACATGGACTGAGTTTAAAAATTATTTTCGAGAATCGTAAACGCAAACCGCAGCATGAGAGGGCAGATATGTTCTTCACCGATGTCGTTTATGTAGGTGTCGACCCCCGCGCGGGTGACAGGCCGGTGCAGTACGCTGCCCTGGACCAGGAGCTAAAACTGATTGCATTGGATGAAGTCTCTTTTGAATCGCTGTTTGCGTTTATCGCATCGTTAGATCAAGCGCTCGTCGCCGTGGACGCGCCGCAAAGCCCGAATAAAGGTTTAATGGAGCGTCCTGTTATCCGTGAGCGCTACAATCTGCAGCCCGGAGGCGATACGTGGCGGACGTGGAGGGTATGTGAATACGAGCTGCGTAGTCGCAACATCCGCCTGTACAACACCCCCAGGGATCCGGGTGATGCGCAGGGTTGGGTGCAAAGGGGTTTTGAGCTCTGCAGGCGGCTTGAGGGAATGGGTTTTAGAAGCTATGTCCAGGGTGATGGCCCACACAACTGCATGTTCATGGAAGCCCGTTCGCATGCTGGTTACACGGTAGTGCTTGAACGGCGCCCCTTTTCGAAAGAGACGCTGGAAGGCCGACTGCAGCGACAGTTGGTGCTCTACCTCGAAGGCTTAGAACTGGACAACCCGATGCATGCCCTGGAGGAGATTACGCGCCACCATCTTCTCTCCGGTCATCTGCCGCTCGAGCGTCTGCAGGAACCGGACTCGCTTGACGCGCTGATGGCGGCTTACACGGCTTACCTCGTCGGCAAACATCCGGAAAGGGTATCTCAAGTCGGCGAGCGAGAAGAAGGCTTGATTACGCTCCCCACCCCGGAATTAAAGGACCTTTATCACTAATTCGCAGATCCTTTATCTTGACCTGGCTCTGACGCCAGCCCTTCGGCCACCGGGTAATTGTATACTCAACATCAGCGGAGCTGATCCCTATCCGTTTTGGCCGGTTTCCCCTCGTTGGTTTCGAGTTTTTTCAAAGTTAGATTAGTGGCTCTGCGTCCTGATGTGCTCAAACGGGCCCACCTATACCTTCGATAGGTTCGTGTTAGCAGATGACACCAGGTACGACATTCACTCATGCAACCTACCGATCTTCCAAACTACACGGGCGATATGCGTTCGATGTGTTTTCATTTCCCTACATCATCTGGACACAGCCGCCTGGTTTTGCTTTTAGCCACCGGAAATTTCAGGAGGAGCATGTATGACAGCTCAAAATCCTAAAGAGCAAGCGGCCGGGCTACCACCGGCGTTTTTGGAACTTGAACGCCGCTTGAGTGCTCTTAAAGCGGAGTATCGGCGCGGCGCGCTGAACGATCAGGCCTACCAGGATGCAGTCCAGGCCCTCACCATCCAGGACGCTAACGGGAACACATGGTGGTTGGGTGGCGAGCCTGGCGCATGGCAGCGCTGGGATGGTCGCCAATGGGTGCCCGATACCCCGCCTTCCGCTCCGTTAGCCCCGGCTCATACTCCCATGAAGCGGGAGCGCAGCACTCGACCTCTGTTAATGGGCTGCGGTGTTGGCATTCTGATCGTGGCTGTCTTAACTGCAGTTCTGGTGATCGGTGGTTGGCGCGAGTATAAGCAGATGCCCAAGCTCGTCGAGGGGGCGCAGCCAGCAGCGGCAAATGCGGCCGGATACTCGATGACGCCAGCTCAAATGGAGGTCTTCGGCGAGTTGGGCTCGCCCCAGGCTTTCACCTTGCTCTTCTATGAGGAGCAGCAGTTCGATGGGTCGTACGAAGATGTGCGCTTCGAAACCTGGGACTACTACGACGTGGGTGTTTCCTACACATTCATCAACGGTGAGTTGGCCGGCGAGGATCTGCTGGATGTCGAGATCGTCGGCGAGATCTACCCGATCCCCTACCGGCCGGATCAATTCAGCGCCTATATGAGCCTGGACGAGGTGCTCGCTTCGGCCGGACTGGATCGTTATCTGGTCGTCCCGCTGGAGAAGGAACTGGTCGAAGGTGGTGAGGTGTACTACGCGCAGGAATTGACCTTCGGCTTGAAGGACGATGAACTGCTTTACATCGAGGCATTAGCCCTGGAGGTTGATGGCTAGTGAAGACCTGCTTCCTGGCCGGTAGGTGTAGAGCGTTGTGGGGGTGGGTGATGGGCTTAAGGGTTAGATCATTCGTACTTCTCTTAGCGATCGCAAGCAGTTTTTTGCCGATCGAGGCCGATGCGGCAAGTTCAAGGAAACCCATCGCGGATGCGCTCCTTTTGATGATTTCCAGCCACCTTTCCGTCGAAAACGAGGATGCACAGGATGCCCTCGATTATCCGTCCTTTAGGGTGAAGCGGGCTGACTTCAGTCCGGCGCAAAGTGGGACGCTGTCGAAGAACGAGATCGAGTATCTGCGCGAGTTCTATCTTGAGGCTTGCTTACTTGAGGTTGAGCGTGCGAAAGCTCACTATACCGGCCAGCAGGAATGCCTAGAGGTTGCAGCCACTGAACAAAAGTGTGCCAATATGCGCATTTGGCTCAACACACAAGCAGAGGAGTTGGCGAAGGCAAGGCGTCGAAGGGCAAGGAACCGTGGGTTGCAGGGAATCGCTCGCGGCTTTCGACGTGCCATACGCAAAGCGGACATCGGGCAGGCGTTTCGCTGGGTAGCTAAAGAAGTGATCCCGGAAGTGGCAAAAGCAGCGCTTACAGGGGGGGTTGCGTGGAAAGGTCAGGCATTACGCCATTTTGGCCGCCATGTGCTCAGGAAAAAGCTGACCAACGAACTTGGTTATGCTGTGCTTCGCAATCAGGTTCGACAACAGGCTGCTGCCAAACAAACAAATGACTCGATCGCCATCCTGACGCAAGGCGTCAAAGATGCAATGCTCACAGAGGCGGAATTGAAGGCCATCCAGGATCA
>JASFUN010000094.1:0-6441 GCA_050050255.1 Anaerolineales bacterium
ACGCGCGAGGTCGCCTCGACCTGGTTTGCAAAGCCTCCCGGGAAAAATAAGTGCAGGAAGTTGGTCTCGACCATGTTCTTGATGATTACGTGGATGTATTCTGTGTTGCCGGCGTAGACCCCTGTACGGGGTGGATTCGTCACCTGTATGGTCAGATCAGGCCCGACCCCCAGGACACAATCCGGTCCTGCGGGAACGCAGTGCTGCGCACTGGTGATGTAGTCATTCGTCGTAGCGTTTGCGAGTGCTGCTGTACCAAGCGGCTGGCCCTTAATCTTCGCGTATGCAGCAGCCATAGCGGCTGCGTCAGCCGCGTTTTGAGAGCGGCGGTGTTCGTGATAGATAACCCCGCCATCGATGGCCATTGCCGAAAAGGAAAGCAAGCCGATCATTAACATGGCGAAGATGATATATGTCTGTCCGGCTTCATGATTATTGCTCATACTGACACCTCTCAATAGCACCCCTTAATCCTGGTCGATCAGCAAGGCGGCTGCAGGATCTGGTCGTTGGCTTCTGCCTGCAGGTGCAGCACCGTGCCGGCCATGAAGGGCGCGACAAGTTCAAAATCATAGTCAAGGGTGACGGTGACCAGGCTGCCGGCACAGGCGGCGCCGGTCACGGCGACGGTGATTTCACTGTCTGAAAGGCTGCTAAGATCGATAGGATCGGAGGAGGTTTCACGGACACGCGCGCGTATGCCACTGATATCACTGGGGGCGATGGAAGCATAAGCAGCGCCCTCCTGTGCGGCATCGCGCACGGAGAGGTAGGTGTAGTAAGCCCTGCCGAAGTCCATACCGCTGGCGAGCAGGATCAAGATAAATGTCACGCCGACGGCGAATTCGGTGAGGCTCTGACCGCGTTCTTTTCTTTTAGATAACTGCTTTTTCATGGCGGAGGCTCCTTCTGGCTGGCGATAAATGCCGATAAATGCGCTTCCTTTCAGGCGATCACTTGATGTAGATGTCTCTCAGGACGGTCCGTTTTGTCTCTGAGGTAACCGGGAGTGGCGGCAGGTCCATGAGAGGGACAATTGGCTCGAAAGTGATGCTCACCCGGACGATAATGCGGTCACCCAATTCGAATTGACTGGGAGGGCACGAGACCTCATGAAAGCCAGTCGCCGGGTTGTCATACTCGATGGCGATATCGGTATGCTCAATCGGAGCGATGGCTGCCAGTCGCTGGGCTGTGTCGCGGATGCCGCTGCAATCACGAAAATGCTCGATGCCCGCTGTATTGACCCCAACCGAAGCGCCGTAGCGGGCTGCCTCGCGGCTTGCGGTCGCGACGCTGTTGTAGATAAACATCAGACGCCCGAATTCCACGATGCCCATGATGAGCATCAGGAATACGGGCAGGACCAGTGCAAACTCCACTAATCCCTGTCCATGTTCTCTTCGTTTCATTAAAATCTGCCCGTCGTCTCTCATGATCCCTTTTTGATGGAAGCTGTATGTTTCACTTTAAATAGTGATAATTTCAAGCCGCCCACCCACCCTTCTTTTTCACGTACCTGGCCCTCCGCCTTGTTTGTGAAAACAAAAAAACCGTGTGGTCTGATCGCCTCTGCCACACGGTTAACTGATACTTAAACCCGAAACTTTTTTGGCAGCAGGCTGTCATGGCTAATAAATCAGCTTTAGACCCTATTGTTTTGCGTCCCCACCTTTCGATGGGTTTGCCTTTTTCACTCAGCTCGGTACGCTGTATTCAATTGTTTAGGTGCTCAATCTACTCCCCATTCTGGGAGCAACCTTACAATATACTAACAAAGCCTGGCCCCAGCCTCCATCCCACTAGAGTCCTACTGCGCTGCGATGCCATGAGGGGTGGATCTTTTCAGTCGATCAGCAGCGTAGACCAGTTTATGGCAACTACATAATGCTGTCATCCTGCTTAAGTTGGATTCTGGAGTGCCGGTCAAAGTCAGGGCTTGCATAGTAGAGATGACCGCGTTGAAGAGCTTCATCGGGTAAGCAAGCTGCGCCGAACTTCCAGCTGGGTTATGCTTTCTCGACCCTGGCAGGGAAACGATGTGCTTGAGGACAAGGGATGCTTGAGAAAGATTGTTTGATCGTCGGATCGGGACCTAACGGCCTGGCTGCCGCGATTATGCTTGCGCGCGCCGGCTTCAAAGTTACGGTCCATGAGGGGGCGGCGACGCCGGGTGGCGGGACCCGCACGGCTGAACTCACGCTGCCGGGGTTTCAGCATGATGTTTGCGCAGCGGTGATCCCACTGGCGGTTGCATCGCCGTTCTTCTCGTCGATCAATCTCAAACGCCATGGGCTTAGATGGGTCCAACCGCAGATTCCGCTCGCCCACCCACTCGACGAAGGCCCGGCTGTCTTCCTGCATCGGGACTTAGCGCTCACGGCCTCGGAACTGGGGGAGGATCGTAAAGCCTATCTGCGCACTTTTGCGCACTTGGTCAATGACTGCCCGAAATTATTGCCCGAGCTTCTTGCACCCCTGCATGTACCACGACATCCGCTGCAGCTGGCACGCTTCGGGATTTCAGCCGTTCAACCGGCGGAGTGGTTGGCCAAAGCCAGGTTTACAGGCAACCGCACCCGCGCTTTGTTTGCCGGCCTGGCAGCTCATTCGATGCTTCCTTTAAGCCGGGCGCTTTCCTCCGCTTTTAGCCTGGTGCTTGGGATGCTCGCCCATTCAGTCGGCTGGCCGTTCGTAAGTGGCGGCACACAGAGGCTGACCGAGGCGCTTATTGTGGAACTACGGAATTCGGGTGGCGAGATCCTGACTGGTGAGTGGGTGACGGCGTCGCGGTTGAACCTGCAGGCAGGCCTTACCCTGTTAGATTTGAGCCCGCGCGGTTTGCTCGAACTCACTGGAGAGAAACTTCCGGAAGGGTACCGCTCGTCGCTGGAGACGTATCGCTACGGCCCCGGCATCTATAAGATTGATTGGGCGCTCGAAGGACCGGTCCCGTGGGCTGATCGCAGGTGTCTGCAGGCCGGGACGCTCCATCTGGGCGGCACGATGGCTGAGATCTCAACATCGGAGGCGCAGGTATGGAACGGGGAACACCCCGCCTCACCATTCGTGATTTTCGTGCAACCCAGCCTCTTCGATCAGCGACGCGCCCCGCCCGGGAAACATACCGCCTGGGCTTATTGCCATGTGCCGCAAGGCTCAGACCGTTCGATGGCCACACGCATCGAGAGTCAGGTCGAACGCTTCGCCCCGGGGTTCAAAGAACGCATTCTGGCACGTCACACGATGAACGCAGCCCAGATGGAGGCATATAACCCTAACTACGTCGGCGGTGACATCAACGTCGGTGTGCAGGACCTCAGCGGTCACTTTCTCAGGCCGGCACGGCGCCTGGATCCCTATCGAACGCCGCTTGAAGGGTTGTTTCTTTGTTCGTCTGCAACGCCGCCTGGCGGTGGGGTGCACGGGATGTGCGGATATCACGCGGCCAGGTCGGCATTGCGATGGATGGGGGCGCGTCGGTGAAAAGCATCAGCAGAGCGTTTCTCTATCTGCTTACTACACCGGAACGTCTGCTGCGCGCACTGGCAGCCGGGATCGGCGGGGTGGTTTTTGTGCTGGCAGAAGTGCTCATCCCGCGTGCGATTCAGCACACGACAATTTACTATCTCTTGCTCGGGGGAGGCATGCGCTACGCGGTTGAACGCCTGGCCGGTATGCAGGCAGGCGAGCTTGGGACCGATGATCTGCCCCCTCTGCCGGGGCAATATCAACGGCGAAAACTAGTTGGAACGGCAATCGAGGCGGCAGGATTACTCACGGTCGGGTTTTCACCTTTGTGGGTGTTTGCGATCGCTGCCGACGCGGCCGCGGGCAGCAAGGTCTTCCTCCACCGGCTGGAACACCACCTCAAACAACAGGGTGCCATTCGGCAGGATGTCGAAGTGGATGATCTCACCGATCTGCTGGACGCGCTCCAGGATGCGGCGCGAGCGATGACCTCCGTTCTGGACACCCCACCGCTCTCGCGTAAGGATTTAGCGCTCATCTCCGAGAGGTTGCGCAGTTCATACAGGGAGGTGTTCTCGGAAACCCGTAATCTAACAGGTCGCCTGGAACGGATCTGGGAGCGCATGAAGGGCCTGGACGAAGCGCGTAGTGTGGACATAGGGCGCCTGGACACGATGATGGCGAGCGATGTAGCTAAGCGCCTCAGACGGGGACGCGCTGCGGTTGGAGCGGTCGGGATGACTGGCCGCGAGTTGTTCGGCGAAGAGATCCTCGAGGGTTATCGCCAAACGCTGGAGCAAGCTTCAAGATGGGGTTGGAGCCAATACTTCATCAGCGCCTATCGACCATTCTGGGACGCTGCGAAAGCGCAGTTCTCGTTTGAAGCCTACACCTCCATTGGTGAGTGGTTGAGCGCCGGACGCAGTCGTGAGCAACAGGACGGATAGGGACCGGACGGGCAGCTTAGATTTCCACCAGTCGGCTGGCTGCTTCTGGATCTAACAACCAGTGTAGTTCCCCCTCTTCAGGATGGACCCCTTGCGCGGGAACTGGCGTTTCGCCATTACCATCTCCCAGGATCTGATGAACCATGTCGGCTTTTTCATTTCCGGCGATCAGAAATGCGATCTTCCTGGCGGCGTTGATCGCCGGGAAGGTCAGGGTGAGGCGCATCTTATCCAACTGCGGGACTTCATTTGCGACGACCCAGCGGGAATGCTCAGAAAGGGCGCGCGTGCCAGGAAACAGCGAGGCGGTGTGACCATCTGGCCCCATCCCGAGGAGCAGCAGGTCGAGCGTTGGCCAGTCCTGCCTTGGGTAAAGCTCTCTGAGAACGCCTTCATAATCCGAAGCCGAGGCGGTGGGGTCATCTCCACAACGCATTGGATGGACGTTCGCATGCGGGATGTCGACCAGGTCGATCAGCGCCTGGCGCGCCATGCGGTAGTTGCTCTGGGGGTGATCGAGTGGTACGCAGCGCTCATCACTCCAGAGCAGGTGTACAGTCTGCCATTCTAAGCCGTGCTGCTCCCAGAGTTCTGGAAGGGCTTGATATACAGGGCGCGGTGTGCTGCCACCGGACAGCGCAATGGTGAAACGCCCGCTGTCTTGCAGGGCCCGCTGTGCCGCCTCCACGATAAACTGGGCGCTCATCTGAACCCAACTGGAACGATCTTCGGCGATATGAATTTGAGTCATCAGGCTCCCTTTGACCGGCTTCTTGTCCTGCAGTTAGAGTGTAGCAGACGAAACTCATCCTATGTACGAGACAATTTAAGGCCGGCGGATATTCTAATTCCCGGCAGTGGAATCTATACTAGAAGGAACCGGGAAACCCACCCGCAAGGTTCCAATGCTAATGGGATAGTTGTTCGGGTGATTCGGGAGAGTCGTCCTCAGTGGTGGAGATACCGGGACGCTACCATAGGGTTAAGACCACCGCGCGCTTGCTGGATACAAGCACATGCAGTGCTGTCCAGCAGAAGGAAGGAAGGACTTATGCGTGAAAGAGTCGTGCTCATCACCGGGGCCAGCGGTGAAGTCGGTCACGGTTTGATCGAATATTTGGGCGAACAAGGCAACGTCAAGATCGTGGCAATGGACATTCAACCCTTGCCGGACGGGTTGGCGAGATACTGCCACCGGTTTATCCAGGGTGACATCCTCGACAACATGCTGCTGGGCAGGTTGATCATCGAGTACGAGATAGAAACGATCTTCCACCTGGCGTCCATCCTTTCCACCAGCGCCGAGTACAACCCGGAGGCGGCGCACCGGGTAAACGTGGAGGGGACGCTTAACTTGCTGCACCTGGCTATCGAGCAGTCCACCTGGCAGGGCGAGTCGGTCAAGTTTTTGTACCCAAGCTCGATCGCGGTCTACGGCCTTCCGGATCTGCAGACGAAGGCGAAGGCTGCCAAACTGGTTGAGCATGAGTACCTGCAGCCGAAAACGATGTATGGATGCAATAAGCTTTACTGTGAACACCTCGGCCGCTACTACACACGCAATTACAAGCAGCTGGCAAGCGACAGTTCGTGCTGCAACATCGACTTTCGTGCGCTGCGCTTCCCGGGGTTAATCAGCGCGGTGACGGTTCCGACGGGGGGGACAAGCGACTACGGCCCCGAAATGCTCCATCATGCCGCCCGGGGGGTGAGTTACACTTGTTTCGTTGAGCCTTCAGCTCAACTGCCCTTCATGGTGATGCCCGATGCAATAAAAGCGCTGGTTCAACTCGAAGCAGCCGATAATGCACGGCTGAGCAAACTGGTCTACAACGTGACCAGTTTCAGCCTGACCGCGCAGCAATTCCTGGAGCAAGTGCAACGGGCTTTCAAAGACGTCAGGGTTGATTTCGACTCGGATAGAAAGCGTGAAGCCATCGTCGATTCCTGGCCGGCTGACCTGGATTGCTCTGCGGCGGAAGAGGACTGGGGTTGGGAGCCCGACTATGACCTGCGGCGGGCG
>JASFUN010000095.1:0-6425 GCA_050050255.1 Anaerolineales bacterium
TTCGAAGCTGGGCCCTCCCACGGCCTCTTCGCCAGAAGTGGAGAGGTTAACGCGCTCAACTGTTCCCGCTGATCGGTCGCGAAGGAATACATCCAACATTCCGTTGCTGTCATCAGGGACTATGCTCGAAGAATTGGAAACGAAAACCACGTAGTGACCATCACCACTCACTGAGGGATGGAAGCCGCCAAACGGCGACACTCCACCGAGGTACGTGCGGCTGACAAGCTCGACATCCCCCGAGTTGCGATCCCAGATAAACACGTCCGGCCAGTTATTCTTATCGCCGCTGACCAGGTCGGGTTTATCGGAGGAGAAGGCTACCCAGCGTCCGTTTTCACTGATGGAAGGCTGATGGCTGGATTTCCCTTCAGCGCTTGATCCTGTAGGCCCACTCACCCAGCTTAGCGTCCGATCCACACGATCAAAGCAATATACTTCCATTGCCTCTGCGGTGGCACCCTCGTAAATGTTGGTGGCCTCCGATGCATAGGCTATATAACGACCATCTCCTGAGATAGATGGCTCATAACTGGGGCCATTAGCCTGACCATGAGATGCGGTGATGCTGATAAGTTCGGTCGTAGCGTTAATGCGATCGTATAGGAAAACATCCTGGGCGTTATTTCCGTCCGATTTGACCAGGTTCGAGGCCGTGGATGAGAAAGTAATGAAATTACCATCGCTGCTGATGGCCGGATTGAAACTTTCGCCATTGGGCTCTGACCCATCGTAGGCGATGCTGATCCGTTCCGTCGTCCCATTCGCCCAATCATGAAGGAAGATATCCTGCATATTGTTGGAATCATCAGGGACGAGGCTGGAGGCTTTCGATGCGAACACGATAAACCGTCCGCTGGCATCAACGCTGGGAGAAACGGATTCCAGGTTCCCCTCTTGGCCTTCGCTGCTGATCGATACTCGTTCGGTGGCAGCCGGACCCGCGTATGTACTCTGGATCAGCATCGACGTGCTGGCCAGCAATGCAACAGCAAAAACTGTGATTGTTTTTCGTGAAGCCTGTTGGATTGGAGGGATCATGTTTGCCGCCTGCATCAGTGAACGAACCCGGTACCTTTGCGCCTTGTCGTTTAGTAGCTGCGACAAGTACGGGCGAACCATCCAATTTCTCCGCCGCAGGTTTTATCCCTCCGGTCCAACCTGGGCCGACCATGGAGAACGGATGTTGTTCACAACGATTCTGCTCTGAAACGCCCCGCTGCCTGGCTCGAAACAGCTCCCTGGGGAGATCGATTTCTCCCCTGAAATTTGAGGCCAAGCAAACGCCTCAGACTCTAGCCTATTTGTACCATCCAGCCTGGTGGGAGTATATAGTCTATGGGTCCTACTGTGCTCCCGTGTGCAAATTCCAGCACTCCGCATGGATGTTTTTAAACGAGCGCATTGCGATTAGAAAGATCGTAATCAGCATAGCATAAACGCGCCGGAATCATTACAAAATTTAGATGCTGTAAGCCGATTGTAATGTGCGATTAACACGGACTGTTGATATGCTACTGGAAGAGCGAGAGGAGGGAGCGCTTACCCCTTGAGATATTTCGCCTGTCTTATCCTGAGGATTTCATTTTCTCCCGGCTGCACGCTCATCTGGCTTCTCATCCAGAATAAAGGTTGATGGATGTGGTATTGGAATAACTGGCGCCTGGGTAAATATGATCTTGTCCGCAAGATCGGAAGCGGCGGGATGTCGTCCGTATTTAAAGCCATCGATCGTGAGAGTGATCGAGCGGTCGCCATTAAAGTGCTCCCACCCGGATTGGATGAGGCGGAGAGCTTCAAAGCCCGCTTCGAACGCGAAGCCAGGATCCTCATGCGACTTCGTCACCCGAACATCGTCCCCATCCTGGATTTCGGTGAAGTTGACGGCGTTTATTACATCGTTATGCCGCTCATGGAAGTCGGGACGCTGCGCGAGCGGATCAACTCCGGACCATTAAAGCCGGAGGAAGGTGCTCATATCGTTCGCCAGATTGCCGAAGCTCTGCAGTATGCACACGACATGGACCTTGTGCATCGCGACGTCAAGCCTTCCAACATCCTGCTCGACGAGGAAGGCAACGCCTGGCTCTCGGATTTCGGCACGGCACGTGTACTCGACGCGACTGCTAACCTGACCGGGTCAAGCCTGATTGGCACCCCGCAGTACATGTCGCCGGAACAAGCGCGCGGTGAACCAGTCACGCCACGGTCCGATGTCTACGCCCTGGGCATCGTGCTCTATCAGATGTCGACCGGTCAGCTGCCTTTCAACGCCGAAAGCCCACTCGCAATTGCGATGAAACACGCCAGCGAACCACTCCCACACCCAAACGCCATCAATCCGAATCTGCCTGAGGCTATTTCCTATGTTCTGATTAAGGCGTTGGAAAAAAGACCGGAGGATCGCTACCCGTCGGCAATCGCCCTCAGCGATGCTTTTCAAGCCGCCCTGGACGACGTTTATGATCCGCGCTCCGGCCGATTGAAACCAGGGGCGCTTAAACCTTTCGAGGCGACACTGGAGTACAAACCCGGGGAGCAGGAGGTCGAAGAGGCGACAGATGTAAATGCGAAGGAAGGTAAATCACGCCTGGCAACCTTTCGTATCGCTGCCATCCTGGGGGTCATCACCTTAATCCCGCTTTTCTGGGTCGCAGCGCGAACCCTGAACGCCCCGGCTGTCGCCGAAGGGGGGACGCCGACACTGACTCCGAGCGCGACCATCGATTGGAAAGCAACTGTCGATGCGCTTTCTACCGCCGTCGCCTTCAGCGCCGGCGCGAATGTTTCCGAGGAACAACTGCAGACCGCCATCGCCTCGACGCTGCAGGCGATGGTGCTCAACTCCGGAATCTCGCCGCAAACACCGACAGCCACACTTCAAACCGTCAGCCCACAAACCGCGACCACGGTGTTTGTTTTGACGGGCACGGCAGCCGCCAGCCCTACGCGCACACGGACGATACAACCGACAGCCACGAGGACGCCTTCAAGGACAGCGACACTGTCCCCGGGGGTGACGCCCTCAGTCACCCCAACAGCATCCCGGACCTCTACAGTGATCCCAAGCGCCACGAGAACATCAACGGCGACCGCCACATCGACCGCGACGCGCACCCGAACGCCCACACTGCCTCCATCCGCCACTCCCACCATGAGCCCAAGCAGCACGCCGACAGTCGATGTGTGCCCGATGATCAATATCGGAGGGTTCAAGAAAAACAGCTCGGTTACGGAGTGGACCATCTCCAACAACACCGGATCGACGATCACCATTGAGCGGATCGACCTGAATTGGCCCTCATCGAATTTCGGAATTTACAGTTTCTGGCTGAACGGCACCGTGATCTGGAATGCTGCTGATCCATCACCACCTACCAGCGCTTCCAGTTTTATTGGATCAAGGTCCGACCGCCAGGTCAGCTCTTCGGGTCGCCTCGAAGCGGGCTTTGGGAACGATGCTGCAGGATCAGGTTACAGCCTGGCGGTTGAGTTCGAGAATGGCTGCCGGATTCAATCGAATAATTGAGCAACCCATGGGACATCGATGCACACATCAGCGTGGCTGTAACGGTCCAATTGAGATAGCCGAGAGGGACGCTGCATGTGATCTAACCTGCGAAAGCTCGCGTGGTCGTTCGCTATGAGCAAATCACTTGCAAGGGCTTTGATCATAATTTTATCGATCATCTTTTTCGTCACGACTGCGGCTCTCGCTGTCTACGTGATCAGATCACGTAAGGTTGAACCCCGAGCCCAGGTCGTCGAACCGACCAACACTATTCAGCCAACGTTCCAGCCTGAGAGGGGCTCAATAACTCCATCACCGCTTTCAACAACGCAGCCCCAGAACTCTCCCACCGCTACGGTCACCAGCTACTCCAGCACAGCTTCAACTACGCCCGTGCCAACGCTCTCGCCCACCTACGAGCCGACCAACACCTCCAGCCCGACGTTCGTGCCTACCTCCACTGCAACGCGCCCACCCGACCCGGATGTGTGCGCACGTGTCAGCATCCAATTTCGAAAGACCACGAGCAACATCGCTCTCTGGCAGCTCAACAACATGAACTTTCAGGCAGCCAAAATTACCAGGATTTCATTGACCTGGCCGGATCAGAATGCAGCCGTCTTCAACGCTTTTCTAGATGGGGTTGTCATCTGGTCAGGCGGGGACTTGAACTCACCCACGAGTATCTCCGAGTGGATGGGCAGCCCGACCGACCGGGAAGTGCTTGGCCATTCGGGGCTCGAATTCTTATTCGGCAGCGATGCTGCATCGAATGGCTATCAGATCACTGTGGAACTGGATAACGGCTGCTCCACTTCAGCCTCCAACTAACGTTACCTGGACCTCACAACTACCTGCGGACCGAAAAAGACAAAGCGCCGAAATTTCGGCGCTTTGCGTTCGATCGATTGGAGCCACCCACTCAGGTGTTCTTCTCCAGGTCGTCGCAGTATGAGTTAATCGCCGCGCGCAGAAATTCAGGCAGATCCGGATGCATTTTCCTGAACCGCTCCGCGAATTCCGGATGGTTGACGTACATCTCACCCAACCCGCGCAGTCTGGCAATCGATGGTTCATAGAAATAACGAAGGTGCCGGTGCCAACGGGTGATTTCAGCCTTCGTACGCGCATCGGCGTGGCCCAGGGAAATGCAATCGACGAGGTCCTGATAGATCGCGTTGCCTTCCTTCATAATCTCCTGCTTCTGGGATTCGCTGTATGAATCCCACAAGCGATAGCTTTGCGACACCTCTTCCTCACCCCAGCGTTCGATCGCTTCCTTTTTATAGCTTTCCTGCTGATCTGCCGTTAGACCACCGAAAATCTCCTTCTCATCCATATCTAACTCTCCTCTCAACCTTGCAATCGTGTTGTCAACCGTCCCGACCAATACCTTGAGCCGCTCGATCTCCGCTTGCAACAACAATCGGTGTTCATGCAGGACCTCTAATGGATCCAGATCAGGGCGGTCAAGGAGAGTGGCGATCTGCTTCAACTCGAAACCCAGTTCCCGGTAAAGTAGAATCTGCTGCAAACGGTAGAGCTCTGCTGCTCCATACAGACGATAACCATTGGAGGCCAACCGCGCTGGGGACAACAGGCCAATTTCGTCGTAGTAATGAAGCGTGCGGACGCTCACTCCCGCCAGATCGGCCAGCTCTTTAACCGAGTATTCCATCAACAATTGCCTCCATGGCTACAGTCTAAACCATAACGTTACGTTAGAGTCAAGTCTTGAATAGAGACAGAACTGGGATATTCGAGGGGTTGCAATACACGGCCTTTCCGGCGACACTTTTACCAACGAGGTGAACGGATAGGAGAACAGTGATCATGTCTGACATCATCACAACCGAGCAGCGGGCATTCAGCGGCGCGAACCAGGTCGTCCTGCATGATTACGGCGAGATGATCATTACCATCCAGGATCGAGAGGGATTGATCATCGAGGGGGATAAAGAGCTGCTGAAATCGATCGAAACCGTCGTTGAGGATGGCACCCTGCATATACGCATCCGCACCGGGATCTTTGACAAACTCGGCCACGCCTTATCCACCAGCCTCTCCAGGAAACCGCTGCGCTACCGTCTCTCGATGAAGGAACTCTCCGGTCTTTACATCAAGGGAGCAGGGCGCGCCACAGTCGCCGATGTGGATACGCAGGATATGGCTATCTCCCTTCAGGGTGCAGGCAGCATACAAATCCGTTCATTGAGCGCTGAGACGTTGAAGGTCGATTTCGGCGGGACCGGCCGCATCGACATCGCCGGTGAGGTCTGGGGACAATCGGTTTTATTGACCGGGGCGGGGAATTACGCTGCGCCTCAGCTGCTATCCGCAAAAGCAACCGTCCAAATTCGCGGCGCCGGTAAAGCGACGGTGTGGGTACAGGACGAACTGAAAGTGGCGATCCGGGGCGTAGGCAGTGTGGATTATTTCGGAACAGCGGAATTGCACAGCTCCAAATCCGGCCTGGGGAACGTGTCCCACCTGGGCGACGCGCCGCGTTGAGCCAGGTAAAAGCGACTGCGGAGATCCCATACGAGCAGGATCGCACGCATGCCTGACCAGACTTTTCCAGCAGAAATCTCAATCCGACCTTTCAAGGAGGCGGATTTTGAATCTGTGTGGTCCATCTTCCAGAGCATCGTCTCGAGAGGTGAGACCTACGCCTACGACCCGTCAACTGACCGGGAGGGCGCACGTCATCTCTGGATAGAGAAACCGCAGAGCACATTCGTCGCCGAGCTCGGTGGCCAGATCGCCGGGACCTATTACATCAAAGCGAACCAACCCTCTCTTGGTAAACATGTTTGCAACTGCGGATTCATGGTCGCCAAAGATATGCGCGGCAAAGGGGTCGCGACACGCATGTGCCTGCATGCACAGGAGATGGCACGCGAACTTGGCTTCA
>JASFUN010000096.1:0-6382 GCA_050050255.1 Anaerolineales bacterium
CTCTGAAAGCGTATAAATATCATAAATATCTTAAATATTGACACGTGTGAGAGCTGCGTGCTATACTGAGGATCGATGGCATCAGAGACACGTGAAATCATCCTTAAAACGCTGCGAACGCGGGGCAGCTGTACCGTGAAAGACCTGGCTGATGCAGCCGGGATTTCGCCCGTCTCCGTCCGGCACCACCTCTCCAGCTTGTTGGCGGACGATCTAATCGAATCTGAAGAGGTGCGGCACGGCGTCGGCCGGCCCCGGCATGTATTTTCACTCACCGAGGGCGGCTATGAACTCTTCCCTACCCGCTACTATAGACTCACCAACCGATTGTTAGGGGAGCTAAAGGAAGCGTTTCCCGACAGCTCAGTAGAGATACTGCTCTCCGGAGTCGCCGAGTCCATGGCAGAAGACTACGCCAATCAGCTCGAGGATTTGCCCCTCGATAAAAGGCTCTCCCGTTTGGTGGAGCTGCTGAACGAGGAAGGTTTCAACGCCGACATCGAACGCCGGGGCGATGACGTCATCTTGCGGGAGCTCAGCTGCCCGTATTTCCACATCGGCCAGAGTCACCCGGAAGTATGCATGATCGATCAAGCGTTCATCGCCAGGGCGCTCGCCTTGCCGGTTGAACGCGTCCGCTGTCTGCTGGATGGCGATGCCCACTGCGCATTTACAATTCCTTTAGAGGCAATTAAATCTTATGACGGATGAATCGACGAAAACGATCTGGCTCGCCGACTCAACTCACCCGAAGGAAGCCGAGAAGCTTCGCGAAGGGCTGCGTGAGGTCATGGATCCTGAGCTCGGATTGAACATCATAGAGTTGGGGCTTGTGCGTGATGCGGTAATCGAAGACGACAACTTGCGCATTAAGATGATCATGACCACCCCATTTTGTCCCTACGGGCCGGCGCTGCTCGAGATGACCCGCGAAAAAGCACAGTCGGCAAGCGGCATGGAGACACATATCGAGTTAGGGCATCAGATGTGGGAGCCGAGCATGATGGAGGAAGGCGCCGGAGCGGACTGGGGCCTTTTCTAAACGATAAGCTATTCGACAACTTGCAGTTCTAAAAAAGGCGTGCCGGAAAAGCACGCCTTTATTCGTTCGTCCAGGCTGCGATCAAGGCGAGAGCGGTTCGGTGTTCGAATTTCGCCTTCGGCGCTGGTCAAGCAATCCTAAAAGGCCGACCCACCCAATCAGAGCACGCAGCAGCAATCCAAAACCGGCCACGAGGATGAGCACCATCGTGGCGAGCAGAACAACAAACGTCCACGGGTTAAACGGGTTCTTGCCTCGATAGACGACCAGGCGGGCTCTCAGACGACGTAAAAATGTGTCGCTCGGTGATACCGGTACGAGAATCTCGCCAAGCATTCTTTCAATATCTTCACGTTCCATATCGGCGTGTCCTATGCAAACTGGTCTAAGTAACAATCCTTACCACAGCCAAAAATGACTAGTTGCCCTCCATCTCAAGTTCGATCCTCTTGACCTCATCCCGCAGCGCATTTAGCGTGCGGTGGTAGAGGCTTTTTATCGCACCTTCCGTCCGCCCCATCACATCCCCGATCTCAGCGTTTGACATCCGTTCGACAAATTTGAAGATCAGTAGTGCCTGCCGATCTTCCGGTAATCGTCGAATGGCTTTGAGCAGCATTTCATTTTGCTCGACCGCAATCGCCTCGGTCTCCGGATGTTCGCTGATCTCACTGACGGCCACATGCTTCTCGAGCGGGATGACAGGCCGCCGGCTGCGATCGCGATGCCAATTCGCCACTAGATTGTGCGCAATCCGGTAAAGCCAGGCCGTGAAAGGGACGCCCTTATCCTCGAAGTTTTCGACGTGTCGCAGTGCACGGACGAAAACCCGGGCGGTCAAATCCTCGGCATCATGATGATTCCCGGTGCGATAATATATATAGTTGTAAATCCTGCTAACGTGCCGTTCGTACAGTTCGCCGAATGCCTCGGGCTGCTCGCCTGCGACTTCAACCAAGTCCATATCCCCGAGATCCTTCAAATTCATCGCTCAAACCCTCGGGGACTCGGGCTGTCTAATAAATAAACACCAAATGGCATCAATCGTTTCCCTGTTTTTGGAGCATAAACCTTCCCTCACCGGAAGGAACACCGTGAGCAGTATAGCACGGTTGATTGGCCTCAATGCTATAATGCCCATCCCGTGATGAAATCATTGATTGCCTTCGACCTCGAGACAACCGGCCTGGACACAGTGCGCGATGCCGTGATTGAAATCGGTGCTGTACATTTCCGTGGCGATCGTATTGAAGATGAGTTTCAAACCCTCGTTAACCCCGGCCGGCCGCTGGATCCAATTATCACCGAACTGACCGGGCTGAATGATGCCATGCTCGCTCGGGCGCCCCGCCTGATCGATGTGCTCGATGAATTCAATGAATTTGTCGATGGCCGGCCGTTGCTCGGCCATAACGTCCAATTTGACCTGGCATTCATGCTCCGGGAGGGACTCTTTAAAGACAACGAGTACCTGGATACATTCGACCTGGCCTCCGTCTTACTGCCTTCCAGCAGTCGCTACAATTTGCGTGCCCTCGCTCAGGAGCTGGGCATCCCCGTACTCGAATCGCATCGGGCGCTTGAGGACGCCCAGACAACCCGCCAGGTGTTCCTGCGCCTCTACGAAAAAGCGCTGGATATCCCGGGGCCAATCCTCGAAGAGATCACCCGTCTGGGTCAGGAAATCGAGTGGGGGGCTGGCTGGGTCTTCGACCAGGCTTACGAAGCCCGGACAGCGAAGGGGGAGAAACTGACCCCACTCCCCAAGAGTGAAATTCAGCTGTTTCCTCCCCCCGTGGAACCGGATGCTGAGCTTCGGCCATCTAAAGAGATAAAACCTCTGGACGTGGAGGAGATCGCAGCCATTTTCGAACCTGGAGGTAAATTCTCGGCGTCGTTCGAAGGATACGAGAACCGGCCGCAGCAGATCAGCATGGCCCGCGCCGTAGCCCGGGCCTTGAATGAAAGTCAACACCTGCTCGTCGAAGCCGGAACCGGGACCGGGAAATCAATGGCATACCTTGTCCCAGCTTACGAGTGGGCTGCCCAAAACGGTGAACGGCTGGTCATCTCAACGAACACCCTCAACCTGCAGGACCAGTTGATCCACAAAGACATTCCTGATATGAGCGTCGCTCTCGGCGATAAGGTCAGGGGTGCAGTGCTCAAAGGGCGCAGCAATTATCTCTGCCCGCGCCGATTTAAAGCCCTGCGCCAACTCGGCCCCCGCTCTACCGACGAGATCCGCCTGATCGCCAAATTGATGCTCTGGCTCGCCCAAGGCGGTCCGGGAGACCGCACACAGCTGAACCTACCCCGCGGTGAATCAATCGTCTGGTCGCGTCTCTCTGCAGATAATGAAGACTGCTCGATGGAGACATGCGCTGCGCAGGCTGGTGGGCGCTGCCCGTATTACCAGGCTCGCCTTGCAGCTGAAAATGCCCATCTCGTCATCGTCAATCACGCCTTGCTGCTCGCTGATATCGCCGTGGGCAGCCGCGTGATACCAGAATATAAGTACCTCATCGTCGATGAGGCTCACCATCTCGAATCCGCGACGACAAACGGCTTGAGCTTCTCGGTCACGGAACCAGAAGTGCAGCGCGTGCTTCGTGACCTGGGATCAAAGACACGCGGACTTCTGCGCCAGATCCTCGAACTTGCCCGTCGCGAGCTTCCCCCGGAAGGCGGGAATGCGGTTGAGCGAGCGATTGACGTCATCTCCGACCGCGCCACGGAATGCACTGAACAGGCCAGCGTACTATTCCAACGGCTTGGTGACTTCATGCTGAACCAGCGTGACGGAAAAGAAGTGGGACGCTATGGCCAACAGGTGCGCATCGTCGCCTCCACCCGAACCCTGCCTGATTGGGAAAAGGTCGAATTCGCATGGGAAGACCTGCGTGGCCCGCTCGGGACGATGGTGCAGACTCTGGGCGCCATGAGCGAAGATCTCGAATCTCTCGTCGAATCCGGAATCGAGGCGGCGGCGAACCTGTCCGTTGCCGCGCGCATTGCCCGACGCTCGCTCGGCGATGTCTATACGAACTTAGAGACGATGATCTTTGAGCCAGATAGTTCGCAAATCTGCTGGGTCGAGATCTCGGCCCGT
Source organism: Anaerolineales bacterium (assembly GCA_050050255.1). GTDB lineage: Bacteria > Chloroflexota > Anaerolineae > Anaerolineales > E44-bin32 > E44-bin32. The sequence continues at coordinate 4,155 of JASFUN010000096.1, forward strand.
AACGGGCGCATTTCACTGCATGCAGCCCCACTCGAAGCGGGCCCTCTGGTTGAGAAACACCTCTGGTTCCAAAAAGAATCGGTTATTATGACCTCCGCCACGTTGACCACTGCGGGTGAGTTCGACTACATACGGCGACGACTATACGCACATGATGCTGAGGAGCTTGCGCTCGGCACACCTTTTGACCACGAGAGCTCGACCCTTCTGTACCTTATCAACGATATACCGGAGCCTTTCGAACACCAGAAATACCAGCGCGCCCTGGAACATGGGCTCCTGCAGCTCTTCAAGGCGACCGGAGGTCGTGCCTTGACGTTGTTCACATCCTACGCTCACCTTCAGCGGACGGCACAGGCACTTGCCGATCCGCTCAGCAAAGCCGGCATCATCCTGTATGAACAAAGCAGCGGCGCCTCCCGCCACACGCTCCTCGAAGGCTTCCGCAGCAGCGAGCGCGCCGTCCTTCTTGGAACCCGGTCGTTCTGGGAAGGAGTCGATGTACCCGGTGATGCTCTCTCAGTGCTCGCTATCGTGCGGCTGCCGTTCGATGTACCCAGCGATCCCATCATCGCGGCTAGAGCCGAAACCTATGAATCTCCCTTCCAGGAGTACACCGTGCCGGAAGCGATTCTGCGTTTCCGCCAGGGCTTCGGGCGCCTGATACGTACGCGCTCTGACCGCGGCATCGTGGCGATCTTCGACCGCCGTATCCTCACCAAATCTTACGGGCGGGCTTTCATCGACTCGCTTCCACGCTGCACCGTCCGTTCAGGCAACCTGGCTGGCCTGCCGGATGCAGCTGAGCGCTGGCTGGGTCTGTGACCTGCCCAACTCACTTTTCCCCACGCTCACACATTGACGTCACTGACTCCCAGCGACTATAATCCGACCAGTTTCAGCAAACTCACAAGAGGATCCAAAGCAGTGATCGACGTCAATGAATTGCGCAGCGGTGTGACCTTTGAACTCGACGATGAACTCTTCAAGGTCATCGAATACTCCCATCACAAACCTGGTCGAGGGAAGGCGACGATACGGACGCGCGTTCGAAACCTGCGCACCGGCACCGTCATCGAGAAATCGTTTATCTCCGGCGATAAAGTCCAGGATGTCCGTCTGGATTACCGCCAGTGCCAGTTCCTTTATTCGGATGGCAGAATGTACCATTTCATGGACACTGACAACTACGAGCAGCCGGCCCTGACGGCTGAGGCGATCGGTGATGCCGTGAACTACCTCAAGGAGAATATGGAGGTGAAGCTCACCTTCTACGACTCCGAGCCGCTAGACATCGATCTGCCAACTACTGTGGACCTCGAGGTCGTCGAGGCGGAGATGGCCGTAAAAGGCGACACAGCCACCGGGGCGACGAAATCCGTGACCACGGAGACGGGACTTTCAGTGCAGGTTCCCCTGTTCGTCGAACGAGGAGATATCATTCGGGTAGACACTCGCTCTGGCGAATACGTCACCCGGGTTTGACCAGCGCTCGTCCACAATGATCACCCCCGCCGGCACAGAGTGCCCTTTCTATTACGAAGATTTCCACCGAGGTCGTGAACGACAGGAATGTCGACTGATCGAACGCACGCCTAATGGCGGGACCTATACGCCTGATTTGTGCTCAAAATGCCCGGTCCCATCGATTGTGCGCGCCAACGCCTGCCCGAACATGGTCCTTGAAGCACGCGTTAAGAAAAGTCTTTTAGGGATCAGGCGCAAAGTCGAGGTTTCCGCTTACTGCACCCGTGTGATGGAGCAGGTTGAAGAACCCCAGATTGGCTGTGGTCAGTGTCACCTCGAATTTCCAGATTTCATCACTTCCTCCGAAGACACATGATCCGCACAGTCCTCATCGATCTTGACGACACCCTATTGATCAACTCGATGGACCGTTTCCTCCCAGCCTATTTTCAACGGCTGGGAAATTATTTAGCAGATATCGTCGAACCGGACCGCATGCTCCCAGCTTTGATGAACGGCACGCGCGCCATGTTGGCCAACCAGGATCCCACTGTTAAGCTTGAGCGGAAGTTCGCAGACCTTTACTATCCCGAACTCGATCTCGATGAAGACACCCTCGGCGGGCGCATCCATCATTTTTATTCAGAGATTTTCCCGGAGCTTCGACCACTTACAGAGCCCTATCCGGGCGCCCGGGAGTTTATCGAATACCTTTTCGCCAATGATTATGAAGTTGTCATCGCCACCAACCCATTGTTTCC
>JASFUN010000097.1:0-6367 GCA_050050255.1 Anaerolineales bacterium
TTTCCAGAGGGCGATTACTGGCCAAAGGCAATCATCTCCACGGGTGCAGTCGGGAAATTACGGATCTCCACAGCGGGCGCATCGCCATGCGCCTAAACAGAGAAATGTGCAAAGTGACTGCGGACACACGGGTCCGCACCTAGGCCTGTTGACGGTCGGTCTTCTCCGTCATGCGCCGGCACCTGAGTTCCCCGATGTCTGATTGCCTGACTCCTAATCACTTCTAGCTCATCTCATCAGCTAAAGTTTTGTTTGCCTTACCCCGAATCGTGACATATGTCACATGCAGAAAACACAATAAAACTCTATAGTAATTGATAGCAATATATAGCAAGGAGTAAGTTCTGGCTGAACTGATGACGGTGCGCCAGCTGCAGGAACTGCTGCAGGTGGATCGCACCACGATCTACCGTATGTTAAAAGACGGCCGCCTGCAGGGCATGAAAGTTGGCGGGCGATGGCGTTTCGAGCGTTCGGCGATCGAGGCCTGGCTGCGCACCTCGGACCAATCGTTCTCCGCAAATAGTCCAATGGAGGGTGAAGGTACGGACACGGCGCTGCCGATGCACTGCATCCAGATCATTCAGGATGTCTTTGCCGAGATCATCGGTGTCGGATCTGTCACTACGGCGTTGGACGGTGAACCGCTGACTGAGATCAGCAACGCCCAGCCATTCTGTCGCGCAATCCTGGCAGAGGACCAGGGAAGACGCGCTTGCATGGAGTCGTGGCGCCGGCTGGCGCAGTCGCCGGGTGATCCCGGCACGTTCTATCGCTGTCACGCCGGGCTCGAATATTCCTGCGCACACATCCGTGTGCATGATCGCGATACAAATGTGATCATCGCCGGACAGTTCTACAGCCAACCACCGGATCAAGCGGAGCAGAAGGAAAGAGCTGCAGAGCTGGAGCGTAAGCTGGGTTTCCAGCCCGGAAATCTCCAATCGTTGACCGCAGAAATCCCTGTGCTGGAAGAGCGCGTGAGTGAGAAGATCGGATTCTGGCTGCGGCGCGTGGCCAGTTCATTTTGCGATATCGGCCAGGAACGGCTTGACTTGATCAGCAGGCTAAGGCAAATCGCGGAAATCACCGCCGTCGACTGAATGGTTGTCTTGCATAAGCTGGGCTTAAGCTGGGTTTTATGTACGCATAAGGATTTCTGCGCAGCGATGTGCTTATATAGATCATAGACTATTTTTCCGCAAAGCTCGGATCCGGATTTGATAGGAGAAATTGGAACAAGGGATGGATCCCAATCGAAGTTGCAGTAGCCGGGCGATAGACAGAACCGGCGAATTATAGAGCAGAGGCCGCAAATGCGGCCTCTCAGTCTTTAATACCAAAAGAGGACTGAATTAGTCTTGTTACAAACCGGACTTCCCGGGTTGTAGATGCAAATGCAGAGTGAAGGAGCGAACCATGTCTGAGAATTTTGATGAGATGCTGGACACCAGCGGTCTGTCCTGCCCGATGCCGATCTTCAAGACCAAGAAGGCTGTCGATGGCATGCAGGTCGGCCAGGTGCTGAAGATGATCTCGACCGACCCCGGCTCGGTACCGGACATAGAAGCCTGGACCGCGAAAACCGGTCACGAGCTTATCAGCCACGAGCAGGACGGCGACAAATTCATCTTCTACTTGAAAAAGACCAAGTAGCCCGTTCAGAAATGGCTCTGGCTTTTTGCCATTAAAGGAGAAACCTATGAGCGACAATTCTGCTTCCCGATTGGCGATCATCGCCTCACACGGCACGCTCGATGCCGCGTACCCGCCGCTGATCCTGGCTACCGCCGCGGTCGCCCTGGATATGGAGGTCGCCATCTTTTTCACTTTCTACGGACTGGAAATGCTTAAGAAGGGCAAGATCGATCATCTACAGGTCGCGCCGATCGCCAACCCGGCCATGCCGATGCCTGTGCCAAATATCATCGGCATGCTGCCAGGCATGACGGCCATGGCTACGATGATGATGAATAACATGATGGAGAAGGCAAACGTCAGCAAGTTGAGCGAACTACTGGACATGGCTATGGAGATGGGCGTGCGCTTCATCGGCTGCCAGATGACGATGGACGTGATGGGCGTCAAGAAGGAAGACCTGATCGACGGCATCGAAATCGGCGGGGCAGCCACGTTCCTCGAGTTCGCTTCACGCAATGCGATCTCGTTGGCCTTTTAGCAGATAGGGAAAGATTCAATGGATGACAAAGTTTTAATCATTATGACCAGCGGTACAGATACGCCGCGCCGCTGTGCGACACCATTCTTCATGGCCACCCTCGCGGCTGCCATGGATTACGAAACCACGATGTTTTTCACCATTGACGGTGCCCAGCTGTTGGTCAAGGGCGCTGCGGAAAAGGTGTTCCCCAAGGAAGGTGGACGCGCCGTTGGTGGCTATTTACAGGACGCTCTCGATGCAGGGGTGCGCTTTACTGCCTGCACGGCTTCTATGGAACTGCATGGTCTCGAGAAGGATGACCTGATCGACGATGTCGAGATGGTGGGCGGGGCTACGATGTGGCAGATGGCTGAAGAAGCCACGAGTGTGGTGAGTTTCTAGGGAGGGATGAATATGTCGACGATCAATGGGTGCAACCTGCCCGATGACCTTTACTACAACATTGAAAAACACATTTGGGCTAAGGAACTCGAGGGTGGAAATCTGCGCGTAGGTATGACAGCTGTTGCCGTAAAGTTGGCCGGTGGGAAATTCATCGCCGTCACGCCAAAACGAAAAGCCGTGGGTCAGGAATTGGCTCAGGGCAAGAGCATGGCGACAGTCGAAAGCAGCAAGTTCGTTGGCCCGGTCCCGGCTCCGGTATCCGGTGTGGTCGTGAAGGTGAATGATGCTGTTGCCGACTCGCCCGACCTCGCCGCGCAAGATCCATACGGCGAGGGTTGGATTGCAGAGATGCAGCCCACGAATTGGGATGCCGACAAGGGTAGCCTTGCTCATGGAGAAGACGGCCTCGCCGCCTACAAGGCGAAGTTGGAAGCCGACGACGTCCACTGCGACGACTGAACGGTCGACGATGGATGTGCACAGATAAGGAGTGAAACATGGGTGAGCGTGAAACGGTGTACGAGAGCCTGAAACGGCAGGGGCTCAGCCGACGTGGCTTCTTCAAGCTAAGCAGCACATTGGCGGCGTTCCTCAGCATGCCGAGGACGGATGGAACCCGGCAGTTGGGGATCGGCGAGTTCAAACCCAGACCCAGCCTTGTGCGGCAGGTCCGCAAGGCGCTGGAGAGCAAACCGCGCGTTCCCGTCATCTGGCTCGAGTTCCAAGACTGCGCTGGCTGCACGGAGTCGATCTCCCGCTCGCTCTCTCCGACGTTGTCTAATCTGGTGCTCAACACGCTCGACATCGAATACCACGAGACGCTGATGGCTGCGGCTGGTGCCCAGGCTGAAGAGGCGAAACGTGCGGCGATGGAGAAATATGCCGGAGAATATCTGCTCGTTGTCGAGGGCAGCGTGTCGGCCAAGGATGGAGGCATCTACTGCACCATCGGGGGGCGCGCCAACGACGCCCTGCTGCGCGAAGCGGCTGCTGGCGCGGCGGCGATCGTGGCGGTGGGCAACTGCGCCACCTTCGGAGGTATCCCGGCGGCTGCACCTGCACCGACGGACGGTGTCGGCGTTGACAAGATCATTACCGATAAACCCATCATCAACCTTCCGGGTTGCCCCGGAATACCCGAGGTCTATACCAACACCGTCGTGCATTACCTCGTCTTCGGGTCGCTGCCGGAGCTGGATGAACTGAAGCGTCCCAAGTCGTTCTACGGCGTGACGATCCACGACCGCTGTCTGCGGCGCCCGTTCTACGATGCAGGCAAATTCGCTGATAGCTTTGATGACGAGGGCTACCGCAAGGGTTACTGCCTGTACAAGCTGGGCTGCAAGGGACCCACAACTTATAACGCCTGCGCTTCGATGCGCTGGATGAGCGGTTTGAGCTTTCCGATTCAGTCCGGACACCCTTGCCTGGGTTGTTCTCAGCCGGACTTCTGGGACGGTGGCGGCTTTTATCAGGGCCAATCCGCACCGCTTGGAAAGCCGGGGACAGCTGCTGTCGGCGCCGCTGCTGGTGTGGGTCTTGCGCTAGGGGCTGCGGCCGCTGCCGCCAACCGGGCGCAGAAAAAACAGGGCAATAGCGGGGAAGAGGAGTAGGAGGCTGCCATGAATTGGGATTCCATACTGGCCTTCGCGCGCGGGCCGTTGTTCTACATCGCGCTGTTAATCTTTGTCGGCGGCATGTTCTACCGCCTGGTGCGTATCGTGCTGCTGGGTTGGAAGCCGGATCGTGTCCCGGCGCGCGGCAGCAAATTGGGCGGGGTGGCCAAGACTTACGCAAAAAACGTGCTCATCTTCCCGTTCATCCCATGGATCAAGGGCACCTTCACGCGTAATCCCCTGATGTATCTCGCTGGTGGGTTGTTCCACCTGAGCCTTTTCACGGTCATCTTCCTCGGGACGGCGCACATGCTCGTCTGGAAGAGCCTGCTGGGCTTCGGGTGGCCAACCCTGGCGCTGCCGATTGTAGATTGGTTGGCGGCGATCGGCATCGTCGCCATGCTGGTGCTCTTTGTCAACCGGTTGGTGAACCCGGTTTTGAGGCTGCTCACCGGGCCAGCGGAGTGGTTGAACTGGGGCCTGGTTTTCATCCCAATGCTCACCGGCTACACGATGACGCACCACCTGTTCTTCCCATACCAGGTGCTGTTCAGCCTGCACATGATCGCTGTGGATCTATTGTTGATCTGGATACCGGCAAGCCGTATCTCTCACTTCATGTTCTATTTCTTCTCACGAACGATTCACGGCACTGAATTCGGCAAACGCGCCGTCTCGCCCTGATCAGGAGGTCGCCATGCAAACGGAATCCGCAATACAAACGTTTATTCACGAGACGGGCGGCTGGGCGGCCTCCCAGCTAGAAGCGTGCACGCGCTGTGGTATGTGTGCTCAAGCTTGCCATTTCTATCAAGCGACCGGAACGCCGGAATACGCCCCCGTATGGAAGATCGAGCTGCTGAGGCGGGCATACGAACAGCGCTTCACACTCAGCGGCCGTTTTAAAGCTGCCCTGGGGGTAGAGAAACGCGTCACCGATCAAGACCTGCAGGACTGGAGCAAAATTGTCTACGAAGCCTGCACGGTTTGTAATAAGTGTTCGATGGTTTGCCCGATGGGCATCGATCTCGGGCCATTGATCCACAATGTGCGCACCGGCATGGTAAGTGCTGGACTGGTGCCGCAGGATCTGTTGGATGCGGTTCAGAAGCAGATCGAGGAAGGCAGCCCACTGGGCGTCACCGATGAGGTCTTCCAAAGCCGCCTGGAGTGGGTGGCGGATGAATGGGAAGTGGACATGCCGCTCGACAAGGAAGGCGCCGAAACGCTGGTCGTTTTCTCGTCGATCGAAATCATGAAGTTCCCGACCAACCTGGCTGCCATCGCCAAGATTATGAACGCTGCCGGAGAAAATTGGACGCTGAGCTCGAAAGCGCGCGAAGTGGTCAACTTCGGTTTCTATGAAGGCAGCGAGAAGAACACGGTGCTCTTCCTGCGCCGGGTGTTTGATGGTGCCAAGGAGCTAGGTGTTAAGCGCATCGTCGTGACCGAGTGCGGACACGCCTATGACGCGCTGCGCTGGACATCCTACAACCTGATGGATGTCCCGCCCGATATTGAGATCACTCACATCGTCGGGCTGATGGGCGAATACCTGCAGAGTGGGCGTATTAAGCTCAAGCGTGGCGCCTTTGATAACGATGGCCGCTTGACGTTCCACGATGCCTGTAAGATTCAGCGCCGGGGCGGCCATATCGAGGAACCACGCCAGCTGCTAAATGTGCTCGCGCCGAACTCGTTTGTCGAGATGACCCCCAACCGGGAGGCTGCCATCTGCTGCGGCGGTGGTGGCGGTGTGATCGCGATCAAAGAAGCCGATCCGCTGCGCTACAAAGTGTTCGAGCTCAAACTCGACCAGGCGCGCGAAGTGGGTGCTGATACGGTCGTTATGGCCTGCTCAAACTGCCGTCTGCAGTTTAACGACAGCGTCGAGCACTTCGGCCTTGATCTTAAGATCCGGGGTCTGGCGCAGATGGTGGCGGACGCGCTGGAAGAACCAGCCGAATAACGCAGGCGAATCCTGCCTGGAGGTGAACCGATGGCTTCATTTGAATTAGTACCAGTGGAGAAAGGCATCCTGCGCTGCACGCATACAGGCGAGTTCACATCCGCCGAAGTGCAGTCACTGGCTGAATTCTTCCACGATTACCATGGCAAGCTGCTGATCGACCTTTCCGGCACGACGGCTGAGGAGTGCATCCGTAACATCAAGCAGTTCCGTCCG
>JASFUN010000098.1:0-6250 GCA_050050255.1 Anaerolineales bacterium
CACATCCGGGGTCATGTTCAACGCCAGGCAGTGGTGCAGGCCCCCGTCTGCAGCGATAAGCATGTCTCCAGGATCGATCATACGGCGATCCTGCTCCGAGTGGGCGAAATTTCCGTTGCTGAAGATAACAATACGCAAAAACATCCTCCGTCCGCTTGCCGGTGGGGGATGTTTGTTTGAGATCTCCATTCCTCCGCCGGCATTATCCGGATCAGGTGATACGGGTCGAGGGTTCATCCCCTCCTCTCAGCCCATTAGCCATGAGCTCCCCGAGGGCGCTATTCAAAATTGCTGTTAATCTTGAGTATATCGGGCAGCAGGGGGGCGGTCAAGTTGCTGTGCGCTCGAAGGGTTGAATCCAGGTAGCTCAGGGGAGCAGGCGTTCGACGCACTGAATCAGGTCTTCCATATCGAATGGTTTGAGCAGATAGTCCTGGGCGCCGGCTTCGTAACCCATCTGGATTTCATCCTGCTGGGCTTTCGCTGAAATAAAGATGACCGGCATTTTCGCGATGGCTGGATCACCTTTAATCTGGCGACAGACTTCGTAGCCGTCCATCTTGGGCATGCGGATATCCAGCAGGGCCAGGGCGGGGCGTTCGCGGGTGGCTAACTCCAGTGCCGATTCGCCGTCGGCTGCTGTGAGGACCTGGTAGTGGTTGTGTTTCAGCGTCATTTCAACCAATTCACGTATGTGTTTCTCATCGTCTGCTACAAGTATGGTTATCATGGCGTGTGGATGACCTTCTCGGGCTTGGAGTTGGGGGACGCAGTTGGCAGGGAGACGGTGAACGTGGAACCCTTGCCGGGAATACCGGAGCTGTTGACCCAGATCCGCCCACCGTGCATCTCGACCATCGTCAGCGCGATGGAAAGCCCGAGGCCAGCGCCAGCGACACCCATAATCAAGGCTTGTTCCCCGCGGTAGAAACGTTCAAAGATACGATCCTGTTCTCTGACGGCGATGCCCATGCCGTTGTCGCGGATTGCGATTTCGATCTGGTCGCCGACATGCTGTGCGCTGACCTTAATCGTGCCGCCTGCAGGTGTGTAGTCGAAGCTGTTGTCCACGATGTTGGTGAGGATTTGGCGCACCCGTTCCGAATCCCCCCATATGTCCGGGATAGCTGCATCTATGCTCGATTGCAGCGACATTTGCTTTTGTTCAGTCTTGCTGCGGTGATCAACGTATTCCTTGATTTCATCGATAAGCTGCTCGACGTTCAGCGCCTGGAAGGTAAGCACGACTTTCCCGGCTTCGATCCGCGAGATGTCTAGCAGTTCATCGACCAGCATTTCCAGGCGGTGGATATTCTGGGAAATGATATCCAGGTAGCGTGTTTGTTCTTCGGTGAGGCTGCCCGGGATGCCCATACGCAGCAGATCCACGAAGCCTTTGATCGGTGTGATCGGGCTGCGCAGCTCGTGACTCACCGTGGCGACGAACTCCGATTTCATGCGATCGAGCTCGACATCACGGGTGACATCCCTGATGATGGTGATTGCCCCGAGAAAATCGTCGCCCAGCACGACCGGCGCGGGTTGGATTGCCAGCACGCGGTTATGCTCGGTTTCGATTCGACGGGGTGGCAGGTTTATCGAACGCGAAGTTGCCCCCTGGTCATCCCAGGCACGCAGCTTGTCGATGATCTCGCCTGTGGCTGGCCCGACGCTAGCGGAAATCTCGAATACTGACTCGCCGAGGGCTTCCTCGCGGGTTATCCCGAGGATCTGTTCAGCGGCAGGGTTGAAAACCTGAATGCGGTGTTGTGCATCCGTCACGATGACCCCGTCGGTCATGGCATGCAGCACGGCTTGCGACTGGCTTGATTCAACCTGCTGATTCCTGAGTGCCAATCCCAAACGCTGGGATTGTTCCTGGATCAAGTGATAAAGCTGGGCATTGTGGATCGCCGGCGCGATCTGATTTGCGGCCGCGCTCAGAAGCTCGAGATCCTCTTCTGAGAAAGCATGCCGCTTATTTCCGAGCAGCACGACCGCACCATGGACCTGCTCGGACACGATCAAGGGCGCCGCTAACGCGCTGTGCGGTTCAGCTATGGCGCCACCGTGCGGCACCCAGCGTTCATCAACAGTGAGGTCTCCGATGCACACGGGCATGCGATTCTGAATAACCCAACCGGCTAAACCTTCATCAAGCTGATATGGTGTGGCGCGCCCGCCGGGTGGCGGCGCGGGGAAGCCGCCGCTCGAAGCCCGCAGAATAAGGGTCTTTGAGTCAGGGACTGTTAACAGAAACGCGCCTCGATCAGCGCTTGTCGCCTGCCGCAGCGCGTTCACAACACGTGTCAGAAGATGATCCAGATCCATGCTGGCCGCAAGTTCTCCTGTGATCTGGAGAAGCGTATCTGTGTATGTGGACTGCGAGGCACTTTCGCGTGAGATGTCATCATTCGCCTTCTCGGCGTTCTGCGACATCTCCTCGAGATCAATGGCCACCTTTAAAATAGGTCCGCAAATCGATCCGATCGAATTCAGGACAACGCCCTGTTCTTCGCTGAATGGCTCTGCGTCACCGCTGCGGCCAGCCACCAAGATGCCGAAGCGATCCCCATCGTCTGAGAGCGGTGCCAGGACAAATCGATCGGCCTCGATCCCCGAGAGAGCATCGCCAAGCGCCAATCGCTGGATCACCTCGTCGGATTGGATCCGGTTGACGATCCAGTAATTCTGGGTGTTCCAGAGGGACGATAGGGGCGAATCAGGTGGAGATGGGATCGAGAAATTGTAATTATCCATTGGACCTTGACGGTTGACCACAGGAGGAATTGTCTCCAGGCATGAGGAATTCTTGTTGTAGGTTAGAAAAGCAATCCAGTCCGTTTCGAAGCGTTCGAGGATTATCATGCCGATTTCGGCGATCAGGGTGCCAGGCCGGGTGATGTAGCGTATCTTTCCCAGAAGCTCCTGCTGGATACCTGCAAGCAATTGGATCGCCTGCAGCTCCTTGTCTCTCTGCAGGTTAGCCAGCTTCAACGCGATCGCGTCTCGGACCTTTTCGATCTTAACCAGGTCCCTTTGTGTGTATTTACCTGCCTCTCGATGCGCGATTTCCAGAGTGCCGATCAGGTCACTATTTTGTTGAATTGGAACCCCGAGGAAGGACCGCATCGGCAGGGATTGGCTGACCTTTGAAGGTTTGAGTTCCGATTCTTTCTGAATGTCAGCGATGATCAACGGTTCGCGGTTTTCTACCAACCAACCAGTAAAACCCTCACCTAACCTATATCCGTCATCGGCTGCGTTTTGCGGCACGAAATCCGGATCTGATGTGTGGATCCGGTGCGGGTTGAATATGCCTGTTGAAAGGTCCAACACATTGAGCTCGAGCAGATCATACTCGAGGTATTTCCCGAGGATCGAGGCCGTGGTCTGGGCGGCCTGATGGATGTCCCGGGCAGCATCGAGGTCATCCTGCCAGGAATTGGGGATTTCGATAGGGATGGGTGGATCACCTGCATCCACATTTTCCCGATCGAGTCGATCGGATTTAGTTTTCGAGCCCATCTAAACTTTCTGCGATCAACACTTGATCACCCTGACCTAACTATAGGACGGATCATTCCGCTGATTCGTTCCGGTCACCGATCGAATCGAAAAGGGCTTCTAGCAAGCCGGACTCGTCATCGAACGGGCCATCAGAAGCTGTGATCATGCCGACCTCGAGCTTAACTTCGGTGGCCTGCCCGGTGGATTCGAGCCGCAGCTGCACCAAACCTGTTTCACTCGCTTTCAAACCAACTCCGGGGGTGTGTTCATTCTCGCCGTCGAAATGAAGCGGGAGCCCAGAAGAAAACGCTTCTCGAACGTCACCTGCACTCTCGTTCCTGGTGATGAGCAAAAAATCCCCGCCACTGAGGTAGCCCACGAAAGGATTTTCGTCGTCGATATCGCGTAGACGGGTCTCGAGCATCGCCGCTGTCCTACCCAGAATCTCATCCCGTTCGAAGAGGCGACCGGTTTTTCGATACTGTTCGAAATCGAATATGCGCACAAGCAGTGCTGCCCAGCCATCTCTGGTAATCAACCGTGCTAAAGCGCTGCGAATGAGGTCGCCGGTTGGCAGCGACGTGCGAGCATCTATTTGCCGGTAGGTGTTGCTGCGACGGAGCGCGTTGCGTGCCCGCAATCGCAATTCCTCAAGATCAAAGGGTTTTGTAAGGTAGTCATCCGCCCCGATCTCCAGCCCGGAGAGTATGTCCGCGCGCGAGTTTTTCTGCGTGAGGAAGAGGATCGGGATGTGCCGGCTGTAAGGCGTAGAACGGAGCTTCTGGCAGATTTCATAGCCGTCCATGTCCGGAAGCAATATGTCCAGCAGGATCAAGTCGGGTTCCATATCAGAGGCGGCAGCTAATGCCTTAGCTCCTGTCGGCGCGACGTCTACTGATGCCCCCTGACTCGAGAAAAAAATCTTGAGCATGTCGGCGGTATCTGCGTCATCTTCAATGATCAAAATGCGCGCGTGTTTCATCGCATGACCCTCATTAAGCTTTCTGGCCGGCTTTTCATGCCGCGGCTGCGGCAAGGCATATGCGCGGAATTATCTTACGGTATACACCGAGGGTCAGCAACCAAACTTTCGGGCTAGTGCGGAAAATTAGATTATGGTGGGCTTTTACGGATGGAGGTCAGGATTCCTTCATCTCTTCAAGGATGCTGTATAGGAGTTCAAGCAGGACGGTTTTAACCGTTTCTTTGTCCATGGCGACGCAGGGCAGCATCTTAACCTTCGGATCGAGTTTCAGAGCGATCCGGAGATCGTCTACCTCCCAGGCGTCATCCACATCCTGCTTGTTTGCAGCGACGACGTACGGGGTTGGGGCGTAGGCGCGGAAGGTCTGCAGGATGCCGCGCGCTTCCCGGAAGGTCTCCGGGCGGGCGCTATCGACCATCACAACGAACCCGAGCATACCTTCGGAGAGGATTTCCCACATAAAGTCGAAACGCTTCTGCCCAGGAGTTCCGAACAGGTACAGAACGAGGTCGTCATCGACGGTGATGCGCCCAAAGTCCATCGCCACAGTTGTGGTTTCCTTAATGCGTTCTTCTTCGGAACTGATCTTCCTTTCGGTTGAAACGACGTCGATCTCGCTGACCGACTGGATAAACGCAGTCTTGCCAGAATTGAAGGGACCCGTCACAACCATTTTTACAGTCTGCATAAGCGATTTTCCCTTACAGGGATCGGATTCGATCGATCAATCTGTTTACCAATGAGCTCTGCTGCTTCACGTCCACGGGTGGTAATTTCTGGGCTTGCGGAGGCAGCGGCATGCCTTCCGGTCGGATGATCTCCACCAGCCCTGCCTGGAGCAAGCCGTAAACGATCCGCCGGATGTCGAGTTCGTTCATCTTGTTCGCCTTCGCGATCTGACGGATCGTGTTCTTCGGGTTGATGTAGGAGACGACTTTCCATTCTTCAACCGTCAGCTGGACATCGCGGATGTTGGCATCCGGACGCTCTACGAATGTTAACCCCATTTCAAGATTGGGGATTTCCTCTTTGAGCATCTCGTATTCTTGCAGGTGGCGGGTGCCTTCCATGATGATGTTCTCAAGATCCAGGCGGATCGTGATCGCTTCGTTGGGAGGCAGCACATCTGCGTCAAAGCGGAAGAGACCATCTACCCATGTGAAGAGCTTGTAGACGATCTCCAGGACGTATTCTCGCAGGCTCGTCAAGATATCCTGCTGGCCGAGGTACCCGGCGTTGATCAGGAGCAAGCCAAGCTCTTTGTCGCTCTTCTCCGTAGCATGGGCGCGAATAACCCTGGCCTGTTTGGGCGAGATTTTTCCAGATCTGGTGAGGATCCCGGTAAGGCTGCCATCTTCATTCCCGATCTGTGCGTATATCAATTTCCCCCCGCGGAAAGACACCCATGCAATCGCATCCGGTCCCTCGAGGGTGAGGGTTCCCGTCTTGCGGGCAAGGTTGATCAGGTTGAGTAATTGGGTGACGCTGAAATCGCGCAGGTTCCCCTTTAGCGCCATAGGGTTCCTTTAATCAGGCTCCGTTGGTTACTTGTTTGTCTGGCGGGCTTCCCGGCACCGTGCTCTCGCGGGAACGAACAAAAGGTGCCCGCAACCAGAACCCTCCAAGGAAACAGGTGGCGGGATTATACCGTTTGGGTTAGGGCAGTGCAAACCTAACGTTATTCCTACTGTATTTCCTGGTCCCGACAACCTGATCTTGCAGTAACTGGCCGAATCACTACGTTGCAACAACCGG
>JASFUN010000099.1:0-6238 GCA_050050255.1 Anaerolineales bacterium
AACCGCCGTGATCGGCGCATGCGCGCTGGCCGCGAAAACCGCCGCCATGCCGACCAGGGCGTAAGCCCCTGGCGATGCGGTGATATCCGGCAGCATGATGTTTGCCGCCAGACCAAAGGCTGTGCCGAGCATAGCGCCCATGAAAAGTGACGGGGCGAAAATACCACCCGACCCGCCAGATCCAAGCGTCAAATCTGTGGCGATCAATTTCAGCACCAGCAGCACGAGCACCGCGCCGAGCAGCAGTTCGTTGCTCAACGCGCTCTCGATCACATCGTAGCCTACATTGAAGATATGCGGCATGCGCTCCCAGCTCAACTTGGTAACAATGGGGTAGCCAAGCGCCAGCACACCCAGCAGTGCACCGCCTATCCCGGGCTTCAACCATTCCGGGACGAACTTCCAGGCGTCGAAGACGTCCTCAGACCAATACAGGGAACGTACGAAGATGACGCCGAGGAACGCCGCCAGAATGCCCAGGACGGGGTAAAGCATAAACTCCCACGGGCTGACAATCGAGTAGAGCGTCGTGACTGGAAAAGCGGGTACGTTTCCAAAGACTGCCTGACCAATGGTACTGGCGGCGACAGCCGAGATGACGACCGTGCTGAAATAACGCACACTGAACTCGCCCAGGATG
This sequence comes from Anaerolineales bacterium, assembly GCA_050050255.1. Taxonomy (GTDB): domain Bacteria; phylum Chloroflexota; class Anaerolineae; order Anaerolineales; family E44-bin32; genus E44-bin32. Next base: position 641 of record JASFUN010000099.1, read on the forward strand.
ATCTCGAGTGAGAAGATCACCCCCGCGATGGGCGCGTTGAAGGTGGCGGCGATACCGGCTGCGGCGCCGCAGGCTACGAGGTTGCGTATGCGTTCGTCTGATAGGTTAAAAAGCTGTCCGACCGTCGAGCCCAGCGCAGAGCCTATCTGGGCGATCGGGCCTTCACGTCCTACGGATCCACCCGTGCCGATGTTTATGGATGATGCCAGTACCTTGACTAAAGCGACAATCGGACGAATACGACCACCTCGAAGGGCTACCGCCTCCATAACCTCCGGGACACCGTGCCCTTTGGCCTCTTGAGCGAAATTGTAAATGAGCAATCCGACGATGAGACCGCCAATAGCGGGAACAAGGACAACAAACAATGTTCCCAAAGCAGGGAATGCCTTCGGGAACCAATCATAGCCAACCCACTCCACTCCGCGGATAAGATAGCGGAAAGCCACCGCACCGAGACCGGTGCCGAGCCCGACGACGAGTGAGGTGGCGATGAGGATCACTTCCTCGGACAGCTGTAATCGCCCGAGGAGATTAACCAGCCAATTTGAGATTTTGCGGATTACCGGGCTGCGCGTGAGCCCGGATTGATGTGTTACTCCGGGTTCCTCCATATGTGCTTTCTCCATTCTCGTGAAACGACGGGGATCAATCTTCGAGTGATGGAGTGATTATGGAGGTAGGTCTCCTATGCGTAAGGGGTTCTGGGCGTGGGAAACGCAAAACGCCTTCCCGGGAAGGTCGTAAATGATGTTCGAATTTGGCGGGGTCTGATCGCTCGTTCTTATCACATTCAGTAATTCCATGATTACGTCGTTGCCACTGGTTTGTTTGTCCACCAGAAAAAATCGGACAGGATTTATCTTACCGCAAATGGTTTAAAATAGCCGGAACACCCTGCGCGACTTGCCCTTTACCACATGGCTGTTACGGGAACAGCCAGCGCGCTAGGTCGACGATTCATCTCCATCAAGCAGTGCCTTTAGTGATGAGCGCCGGCTTTTGATCGACTGCGCATGAAGCATAATCCCAGACCATGGGTCATCCATCTGGCCAAGACGCATCTTGATATTCTCAAGCGTCCAGTCGCGCGGCGAAGCACCATCCTGCAGTTCATCCCACGTAATCGGTGTGGCAACCGGCGCGCCGGGTAATGCGCGGACCGAGTATGGCGCTACCGACGTCGCGCCATATGCGTTGCGCAGCATGTCCAGGAAAATTCGTCCCTCGCGTTTTTTCTTGCGCTGCTCAAGCGTGTATTTATCGCTATGCCTGCTAACCAGTACTCTAGCGAGATCTGTGGCGAACTCACGCACGCCGTCGAAGTCCTGTTCTCGATCCAGGGGAACGACGACGTGAAACCCCTCCGAACCGGTCGTCTGCACGAAGCTGGTCAGGTCAATTTCCTCCAGCACACTGCGCAGATCCAGCGCAGCTTCTCTCACAGACTGATAATCCTGGATACCTTCGGGTGGATCGAGGTCATAGATCATCTTATCCGGCTTCTCGAGGTCATCGCACCTCGCCAGGTAGCGGTGAAAGGTGATCACCGCCTGGTCCGCGAGATATACAAGGGCAGAAGTCGTACCCACTATTGGTGCCTCGAAACTGCCTCCCTCCCGTTTGGGGAAATGGACCCGATCAATCCAATCCGGGAAATAATCGGGGGCATCCTTGTTAAAGAAGCCATCAGCCTCCAACCCGTCCGGGAAGCGCTGCATGCTTACGGCGTAATCCTGCATATGAGGGAGCATGACGTCTGCTATCACCTGGTAGTAATCGATTAAGTCTCCTTTGGTAATCCCACTTTCCGGGAAGAAGACTTTCTCACGGTTTGAAATGTCAATCTCATGACGACCAATTTTCATTGCATCCGGCTCCAAGTCTAAGCAGTTTCGAGATCCGCCGCCTGGCTCTCGAGCTCTTTATGAACGTCCTGTGCTCCTTTATCTTGCCGGAGACCCTTATAGCGCGGGTGGCGCAGCTTATCGTTGTCAGTCCACTCTGTGAAAGCGACCTCACAAACTAGCTCGGGCGTGACAAAGTGCGCCCCGCTGGTGGGCGGTTCCCCTTGATCGTATGGCGAGGTCTTCCGCTCAATCCGATCAAAACGACTCCTCAGATCTTTGAGTGTCTCGTCATCAAAACCAGTACCCACTTTGCCAGCGTAGACCAACTCCCCTTGCCTGTAGAATCCGATCAGCAGCGCACCGAAGCCGATGCGCTCACCGTGGGGATCGGTGAATCCACCTATCACGAATTCTTGTTGGGCGATGCACTTATATTTCAGCCACTTACTGGAGCGGCTGTGGATGTACTTTGAATTGATGTCCTTGGCGATGAGGCCCTCCCAGCCTTTCCGGCATGCCTCCCGGTAGTATTCGAGATCGTCTGCGATCCGGTATTGAATCAGGCGCAGAGGATCTTGATAGTCGATCATAGCCTTTAACACTTTTTTCCGTTCGTGGAGCGTGCAGCGCGTAATGTCATGTCTATCGGCATAGAGACAATCGAACAGGTAGTAATAAACCTTGACGTCGCTATTCAGTGCTTCTTCACGCTCCGAGACCTGCATGCGCGGCTGCAGCGCCTCGAAATCACTGACCCCGTCGGCGTTGAGCGCCACAACCTCGCCGTCCAGGATGCATCCAGTCGGCGCGAGGTCATCAAGCGCAAGCTCTAATTCCGGGTATTGATCGTTCAAATGCTTCTGGTTGCGCGACATCAAACGGACATCGCCACCCGGTTCGACGTAGCTGATCACCCGCTCGCCATCCAGCTTGCGTTCGAAAATCCAGTCCTCGTCGGTGAAATAATCATGTGTCAGGCGGGCGAGCATCGGCTGCTCCCACCTGGGCATGGAAGCCTTTTTAGCCTTCTCCTGCCCCTGTTTGGACATTTGCTCGAGAAGTTCAGCCATCCTGATCCTCACCGGCTTGCTGCTCCCGTATTTCATCCAATGAGCGGGCAGTCTTGACCGAATCTGGCTCAGTGGAGGTCGGGTCGCGGCGAGCGTCTGCTTCATCGTCATCCATCTTTATGAGCAGCCAGCGTGCATCCTCACCCTTTTCGGTTCGGATGAGGGCGTAGCCACCGGAGAGCTTTTCTCCCTCTAACCAGATCGTCACATGCCCGTCATCGATCTGATCAGCGACAGACATCGCTGATTCTCCATCCTCTTCTTCCTTGAGATTGCGGTAGCTGCCACGATCCCAGACGAGTACAGTCCCACCACCATACTCATCCTCCGGAATGACGCCCTCGAAATCGGCATATGCAAGCGGGTGATCCTCCGTGGGAAGCGCCAGCCTCTTTACCGAAGGGTCTGTTGAAGGACCTTAGGGAACAGCCCAGGATTTCAGCGCCCCATCGACCTCGATGCGGAAGTCATAGTGCAAATTCGAGGCGTCATGTTTTTGGATGACGAAAACCGGTCGCTCGTCCGACCACTTGAATTCAACATCATCGCCTGTCGGTTCGGAAGTTTTACGAAAATCCCTTTTTCCTTTGTATTTTTCCAGCTTTGTTTCGCCCATGTTCCCTCCGATTATGATCTCACGGTAGTCATTAACTCGGATTCATCGTGCTCCACCGAATATGTTCACGCGTGAAAGTTGCAAAGTTCTCTACGCGGAGAGTTGATTCTTGCTTTAAGGATGCGCTCTCATAGTCTTCGGTGCGGGCCAGGTTATGCGTGGAATGTTAATATAAATCCCGATTTCGTGGCTTACAGGTAGTGTCCCCACTCATTCTTATGACCCTCATGAAAATCTCCATCATCGATGGATGGAATCGTGATCCATATTGCACAAGGGGATTTTTCCCGGAGGCTCAAGTCTATGCGCCTCCGGGACTCGTCCGTTCGGGTAGCTCTGGGATATCGGTACGGCTATGCCGCCAAATACGCTTTCTCAAACTGACTGTAGTAGAGCTCGGCGTAGAAACCGTTGCGCTCGAGCAGCTCTTCATGCACACCTTGTTCGACGATGTCACCGTCGTCCATGACGAGGATCCGATCGGCATTGCGGATCGTGGAGAGTCGGTGGGCGATGATAAAGCTGGTGCGATCCTGCATCAATTTCTCCATCGCCTGCTGGATCAGGATCTCAGTGCGTGTGTCTACCGAGCTCGTAGCCTCATCCAGAATGAGCATCGCCGGATCCGTCACGAAGGCGCGTGCGATCGTGAGCAGCTGTTTTTGCCCCTGGGAGATGTTGGTTGCCTCTTCATTTAAGACCAGGTTATAGCCCTCCGGCAAAGTGCGCACAAAGTGATCGACATGTGCCGCCCTGGCAGCCGCGATCACTTCTTCATCGCTGGCGGCGGGCCGTCCGTAGCGGATATTTTCCATGATCGTATCGTTGTAGAGCCAGGTGTCTTGCAGCACCATGCCAAACATACAGCGCAGGTCTTCGCGCCGGAAGTCCTTGATGTTATGACCGTCGATCAGGATCGCGCCACTGTTGACATCGTAAAAGCGCATCAACAGCTTGACCATAGTGGTTTTTCCAGCCCCTGTCGGCCCCACCAGGGCGATCTTTTGACCCGGCTGCACTTCGGCCGAAAAATCCTTGATCACGTTATTTTCAGGGCTGTAGCCAAAGCTTACGTGATCAAAGACCACGTGCCCTTTGACTTCATCCACGCTGACAGGCTGCTCGGCTTCGGGGACTTCCTCTTCCTCACCCAGAAACTCGAAGATGCGTTCAGCGGCAGCGGCGGTTTGCTGCAGCACGTTGGAGATATTGGCGATTTGTGTAATCGGCTGGGTGAAGTTGCGTACGTATTGAATGAACGCCTGGATGTTGCCAACGGTGATCCGACCCTGTGTCGCAAGGTAGCCCCCCATGATCGCGATGGCCACATACCCCAGGTTGCCGACAAAATTCATAATCGGAAACATCAACCCTGATAAAAACTGCGACTTCCAGGCCGAATCGAACAGCGTGTCGTTAAACCCCTTGAACTGGCGGATACTGCGCTCCTCACCGTTAAACGCCTTCATCACCCGGTGCCCCCCGAACATCTCTTCGACGTGGCCGTTCACGTGGCCGAGGTAATCCTGCTGCCGGGTGAAATACTTCTGGGATTGACGAACGACCAGGATGACGATGCCCATCGACAGCGGGATGATGAGCAACGCCACAAGCGTCATCTGCCAGCTGATCGTCAACATCATGATTAGCACACCGATGACACTCACGACGGATGTGACGATCTGTGACAGGCTCTGGTTAAGCGATTGGTTGATCGTGTCAACATCGTTGGTGATGTGCGCCAGAACCTCACCCTGGCTGACGCGATCGAAGTATCGCAGCGGCAGTTTATTGATCTTGCTGGAGATGTCCTTGCGGAAGCGGTAAGCGATGTCGACTGAAATGCCCGACATGATCCAGCCCTGTATGAAACGGAAGAGCGCCGAGCCGACGTAAAGGGCTAACACGGTCAGGATGATGCGGCCGATGTATTCGAAATCGATGCCCGTGCCGGTACCTGTGATCTGGCCAAGGACACCTTCAAACAGCTTGGTTGTAGCCTTGCCCAAGACCTTCGGCCCCACGATGGTGAAGACTGTTGAGGCGACCGCGAAGAGCATCA
>JASFUN010000100.1:0-6234 GCA_050050255.1 Anaerolineales bacterium
TCGCTGATACGCGTGCGGACACCAGCGTCACCCGGCGGATGCCACCAGTGCAGGACATCCCCCTGTTCAAATTGATGGGCAGCAGCATTGAGAATCTGACCTTTTGCCAGGTCCGGGGCGCTGTAAATCAGCGCCATCACATCCTGTAATTGATCTCTGAAACCGAAGGCGCCGCCAGATTGGTAGAATGCCGAGCGACCCCACAGCCGGCAGCTTAGATCCTGGTAAAGCAACCAACGGTTGAGAAGAATATTTGCCGACTCGTCGGGCAGATCAACCTGTATGACCCCCAGCAGTTCGTCCCACCATTTTCGTGTGGCTTTGAACGCTTCTTCCACCGCTCCATCTTCCTGATACCTTGATACCAGGGCTTGCGCATGCTCACTGGATTCCGCTTCACCGAGCAGGCTGGTGATGGTTTCAGTTTGACCAGGCTCTAGCTCCAAGGTCACACGCAGCGCCGCGCAGGGATCCAGGCCCGGCCCCACTCGTTCTGCCAGCCTGACCCGCTGCATCGCAGAGGGGGCGGAAAGGTTCCCATTGCGCCCTAGAAAAATCGTCCTGTCACCTGTATAACCTTCCGCTTTACGATCAAGCGCCATAAACGCGACATTCCCACCATAATCCGTTCGATAATGATTGCGTGCTGTCAGTGCCTTCAGTTTGGGATCCCACTCTGTCTGAACGTGCAGTTGAGATGTATCCCGGTTCTCTCCCAGCGTCCATTCAAGATAGAAAGTTACGGACAATCGCCGCTTACTTGAAGATGTGTTCCGCAGTTCGAGCTTCTGTAGTCTGATCGGTTCACCGCCATCGTTATCAACAGGTACGAACAATGTCATGTGATGCTCGATGCCATGACTGTTGTGATCGAACACCGTGTAGCCGGCGCCGTGTCGCACCCTGTACGTGCCTTGCGTCTGAATGGGCTGCGGTGTGGGGGTCCAAAATTGACCGGTTTTCTCATCACGGACATATACGGCTTCGGAGGCGGGATCAATGACGGGATCGTTGGACCATTCCGTCAACCGATTGCGCTGACTATTCCCATGCCAGGTAAAGCCCGATCCTTGTTCACTGACCAGAGTCCCAAATTCTGGGTTGGCAATGACGTTAATCCAAGGTGCTTCGGGCTGAAGCTTTTGATCAACATGGATGACATACTCATGTCCATCCGCTGAAAAACCACCGATCCCGTTCGGCTTGCGCAAATCAATGTGGCTTAGCGCCGGGGAAGGTTCAATTCGCTGAGCCTGAACGTCGGTATTTTCCGGGAGCTCAATGACTTCTTTTACGCTGCTCAACTGTTGGGCGAGGCTCCCCCGCGCGGCGATCAAGGACACGCGTGATGCGCTCAACATCAAGGTCAGATCCTCTGGTGTGATCCGATCAGTACTTCGTACGAACACCCCTCCCGGGCGGTCAATCCCGGTATATTCGGAATGGGCCTGAGCCATCTGGATGAGACGGTCATGTAATGCTTGCTGGTAGCCTCCCTCCTGTTCATTGATAATCAGCAGGTCCACGACGAGACCGTGTTTACGCCAGTACGAATGCGCCTGGAGCATCTGCCGGACGAGAATGATGTCACGTTCCTGGCCGATCGTCACAGCTGCGATTGGAAGGTCGCCGGAGATTCCATAAGCCCAGAAGGCTTGCTGCGATTTCGTGTTCTCCAGTAATCGTCCCCCCGGGGGGCGAAGCTGATTGTTAGGGAAGAGTAAATGACCGGCTGCCTGCCTGAACTGAGGCACCTGATCAGGTTCGATCCTCAGCGTGCGCAATTCAAGCTGCGCCTGAGCCCAGGCCACGTCGAAGGCGCGAGAAATATCATCGTTCGTATTGAATTTCCTCAGCAGTGCTAAGACGTCATTTCTTGATCCTGCGGCAGCAAGGACGAGGGTACAGTAAACCTCCTGACCGGGCTGGATCTCCACTTCCCGCCTCATGCTCAATATGGGATCAAGGACATATCCCGTTGTATTGGACAGTGTTTTTCTCAGCGCTTGAGGCTCACGGGCATCGTGACCGCGACCGATAAATGCCTTTCGATCTGTCTCGTATTGCATCTTCCCGTCAGATAGCTCATCAACAACCATCGTGTGCCCGACGAAAATTGACGGTTGCTCGGGGTCTTGTTTGCGACGCCTGGCCAGGAGCGCGCCTTCTTCTGGAACCGCCTCCGTCTCGATAAATAATTTCTGAAAGGCTGGATGCTGACGGTCCGCCGATCTTGGCGCCATGGCGAGTTCATAATAACTGGTGATCTCCAGCTTACTTGGCTTATTGGAGATATTCCTCAACTTGATGCGGCGGAGTTCGACGTCCTCCTCCGGCGAGACGATCACTTCCATGCTGCTTCTGACACCATCGTCGGTCCTCTGGAACGCAGCTTTGTCGAGCGGGAACCGAACCTGATAATCATCAGGCATCTCATCGGTTGGGTGATAAGTCACAGACCATACACGATTCGCTTCGACGTCGCGTAGATAGCAGAAAGAACCCCAGAGATCCCGGGTCGTATCCGCACGCCAACGGGTGATGTCGATATCTCCCCATTGACTGTAGCCGCCACCGGAGTTGGTTATCATCAATTTGTACTCGCCGTTGGAAAGAATCTGCACCTGCGGCAGGGTCGTATTGGCAGTGTCATATATACTCTCGACCGGCAGGGATTCTCCAGAGACCGACATTACCGGTGGTTGGTCCCTCGTCTCTAAATGATAGAGTGCGGGTGCCGCCGGAATGCGTTCATACAGCAGTGGCTCGGAGGACTCTACGCGCACATCTGAATGAAAGCGTCGACGAATCTGTCCCTGGTTCAAGACATTATCGAGAGCCAACAGACTCATACCTTCGTGATGGGCCATGACGCTGTGAACAATGACCCCTCTGGTACCTGACTTCGTCGATGGCCGGCTGAAATCGATGGCTTCATACAGTCCAAAAGGATTCGTCATTCCCATCTCGGATAGAATGCGGAGATTTGCTACCGCTTCAACCGGCGTTTCCATCAATGCAAGCACGGAAGCATAGGGGGCGACGACCAATCTCTCTTCAAGACCCCGCTTCAAACCGAGTGCCGGCACGCCAAACGCCTTATACATGTAACTTTTCTTGAAGTCGAGATCTCCAAAAGCAGATTCGGAGATACCCCAGGGCACTTCATTATCCTTGCCATATTGCTCCTGAAGCGCTACAGCGGCTCGCATGCCCTGGTCGAGCAGCGAATTTGGGTATGCACGCAGGAATACGGCTGGCATGAGATATTCGAACATCGTTCCGGTCCAGCTCAGGAGCGCTCTGCTAGCCCCAACCGATCGATAGGGCCTGCTCAAAGCCAACCAATGTTCAACGGGCACATCACCTCTGGCAATAGCGATATAGCTGGTTAGCCTGGCTTCACTGGCGAGCAAATCATAGAATGACGAATCTAGTTGCTTGTTATCGACCTCGTAGCCTATGGAGAATAACCTTCTCTCCTCATCATAAAGAAAGCGCATGTCAATCGAGCTTTCTAATGCCCGGATGGCTTCTCTGATAAGCTCCACCTTTTCGAGCAGCTCCTCCGCTTGCTGCTTGGCCGTTTCGAAAGCCTGCAGCCATTCTTCAACCTGTAAATGGTCATCCCTTACGTTCGATGACCACCATTTAGCCAACTCTTCCCGGTCCAACTGGGTCAGCTTGGACAATGAGATGGGTTGCTTGACTGGCGGAATGAACTCTTGACTGGCAAGAGGCTCATCACCGGGTTGCTCGATTTCCAACCAGAATTGGGGCAGCCACTTCAGGTACGTTGTGAGTATTTGCCGCCAGTTTGCGACCCCAATTTTCAACTTAGCAGCCCAATACTCTGCCTCGCTCGAATGGACATGCTCCCGGTTCATTGTCTTGACGACTGCATCCGCGTGTGTGGAGATCTCATCAAGTTGGCGGGATATTTCGAATGGGTCATCAGTGCGTATACATAGGCGAGCGATAGCATCCAGGTCAGATTCAAAGGCTTGCCCCAGATCTTCAGTCTCGATCACGTCCATCAGGATCTTGACAACATCTTTAACCGCCCGGAGCGCACGGCTATCGACGATAGTCTCCTGCGCTAAGCTGAACATACCTTGTTCAACTGTCCAAAGACCTGCAAGCAAATTACCACTATCGACTGTGGACACATATCGGGGCTTGAGTGCCTGCAGCGTTTCTATGTTGTACCAATTAAGCAAGTGCCCTCTGAACAATTCCAGTTGTTGTATTGTCTTCAAGGTCCCGGATAGCCGATCGACCATATGATCTATCGTCAGAAATCCAAAGTCGTGGGCAGCCAAAGCACTTGCCATCCATAGCCCAATGTTGGTTGGACTGGTGCGATTTGCCAGCTTCTCCTTATATGACATCTGGTAGTTGTCGGGAGGCAGCCAGTGGGTTTCTGGCCCCACAAAATCATCAAAGAATCGCCATGTCTTACGCGCCAGAGATCGAAGCATGTCGCGATCTGACGCCGGCAACTCTGGGCGTCTCAGATCTTCACGTGCTTTGCTGTCGAGCCATACACCGATCAGTGGGATCGCTGACCATAAAACCAGGAAGAAAACCGCGACCTTCAAGCTTTCCGGTTTAACCGCCGCCAGCATAGCAGCCAGGAAGACTGAAAAGATTGTGTACCACGCAAGCTGATGGACGAACCTGCGCCGTTGTTTGGCTGCCTGCAAACTGGCCGCCTTTGTTGTCGTCCATTCGAGCAGAAGTCGCTTGCTGATTAACTTTCGGTACCAAACTCGTATGATCGCATCAAGGTCTAACGCTACACGATGGGGGAGCAGCGCCACTTCAACTACCGATCTGGCAATACGGTGAGATAGCTCCCGCAGGGAGGTCAATCTCCTATCGAGGCTCGAGCTTGGCCAAGTTAGCGGCTGTACAAACGAATTGATGAAGAACATCGATCCGGTTAAGACCGAGGCGGCTGCTCCTAATCCCACGGAGTGCAGCCATGACATGCTAAGCGTCATGAGCGTCCCGATGGGGACTAGACTGCGACGCAGATTATCGAAAATCTTCCATCGATTAAATAAATCCAGCGGGTTAGCGACCATGTTGCCATCGTGATCGGGGACTTTTGGTGTAGCCCACTTTGCGATCTGCCAGTCGCCGCGAATCCAACGGTGCTGCCGCTGGGCGTAAGTCAGGTAGTTCTCTGGAAAATCGTCAAACAGCTCGATATCGCTCGCAAGCCCTACGCGTACATGGGCCCCTTCGAGCAGATCATGGCTGAGCAGGTTACCCTCCGGAAATCTCCCTGAGAGCAATGCGTGGAAGGCACGGAAGTCGTAAATACCTTTTCCTATGAAAGAGCCTTCCCCGGCGAGATCCTGATAAACATCTGATACCACGCTGGTGTAGGGGTCCACGCCGATGGGGTCATTAAAGAGCCGGCTGAAAGGTGTGGCCGTAGCGCTGGGAAGGGATGGGCTTATTCGGGGTTGTATCACCGTATAGCCGTGTTCAACCTTCCCGTTTGCGTCAATGACTGGCTGGTTTAGTGGATGCGCCAGTGTCGCAATCAAACGCCTCGCAGAATCTTTCGGCAGTTGCGTGTCGCTGTCCAAGGTGATGACAAAGCGGACGTCCGCCAGTAATCCTTTTGCGCCGACGTGCAGGATCTCGTCGTTACCCTTGCCTGTCTGCTCTCCGACAAGGTAGCTGTTCAACTCCATTAGCTTGCCGCGCTTGCGTTCCCAGCCGATATACTGCCCTTGGGTGTCACTCCACACCCGCTCGCGGTGGAAGAGGAAGAAACGGTTGCTTCCGTATTTAGTATTGAGTGACCGGATACCCTCCTCAGCCAGGGTTAGCAGTGCATCGTCCCCTGCCTCTCTTGGATGATCTGCATCGAGATGATCGCTGAACAGGCCGAAAAGAATATTACGCTCAGGGTTTGCAAGGTAGCGGATTTCCAGTTTCTCGACTTCTTCACGCACCACCGCCTCGCTGACCAGAAGCATTGGAACAATAACCAGGGTGCGGAATTCGCTCGGTATGCCGGCCTCCTTGAAGGATAGCTTGGGTAACACCCATGGTGGCAGCAAGCGGGTCACGAGATCGTTGACCAGATAAACGGCTAGCTGGCTTACTGGCAGCAAGCCAAAGGACACGGCCAGTATCAATAACGCGGATGGGCCGGACCAATCCAATAACGCGGTGGTAAGGAAGACCCCGGTGATTAACACGGTGGTCACA
>JASFUN010000101.1:0-6227 GCA_050050255.1 Anaerolineales bacterium
AGGCTGCGATTCCTGCGAGTTCGAGGGCGCGCCCGCTAAGCTTCGCCGCAGAGCTGAACCCCACCCACGTAGATAGCGCTACCAAGATTACACCCAGATTTAGAAAAGCAAAGGCAAGCCCGGCCAGTACACGGTTGCCCCGCTTGGGGCTCCGGGGGAACCTGGGCAGGATCCAATCGGCAACGCCCATGGCCAGCTGGGTCGTCCATCCGAAAAGCAGGAAGTCGATGTGGGCGGGGAGTAAGGACCATAATGCGGGGTGCAGCGCGAAAGCCTTATTGACCAATAAAATTGCTCCAGTTGAGAAACCAAGCAGCAGGTGAAGCATGGCGGCGCGAATCGCGTAAACACTGAGTGCAGGCATTTCAACGCGGCTTAACGCGGCCCCAGGTATTGATGAGAAAACTGAGCCCAGCGATCAGTTGGAGCCCCGCTGAAACTACCAGAAGGTAACTCCAGGCAGAGCCAGATCCCTGACCCAGCGTAGGTTCGCTAAATGCACGCAGCAGCAAACCGATATTGAGCAGCCAGAAGGTGGTCCAGGCAAGCTTATGGCTGCGATACGGATTTTCACGCGAGAACTTGGGAAACATCCAGTAGACCACTCCGAAGATCAACTGGGTCAACCAGCCGACTACGAACAGGTGGAAGAACACCGGTTGGAAGCGGACCAGTGATGGTGGAAGTCCCAGGATAGTTCGACCCGCCAGGACAAAACCTACCGACAACGATAAGACCAAATATAAAAGCGCTGAGCGCAGATACCATTGAGTAAGTCGTGGCATGCTACGACTTCGAGATCAGTCTCTTTGCTGGAAGAGGATCAGCAGCATCAGGGTGCGGGTCTTCGCGAGGATGCTGTGCGGCAGCCGGGCGGGCATGTGCACCCACGTGCCCGGGCCGGCAATTTGCTGTTCAGTTCCAAGCAAGAGATCAGCCTCACCATCTAGAAAGTGGAGGATGGCCGGTTGGGATGCGGTGTGTTCGGAAAGTTCCTGCCCGGGTGCGAAGCCGAACAGGATAGCTTTCACGCGATCGTCTTCATAGTATGTCCGGCTGACGATCGTGTCATCCGGGATTTCGCCGATAAGCACGGATAGATCGTCTACGTAGAAAGACGTCTGGTCAGGCATTTTTCCCATCCTTAAACTACTATGTCACCGTGCAGGGGCGTCCGGCCGGTCGCCCCTGCACTGATTGTACCCTCGTCAACCACGGGGCGCGCAGATCCATGCGCCCGGGATTGAGGTTACCAGAACTTAGTGGCCGAGCGCCTCTTCGCGGCGGACGGTGTTGAATATCCCCGTTGGGGTCTCAACGCCACCGATCTCGGCAACCTTCTCGAGCGTCGTGGCATCGTACACGCGTACAACGTTCCCGGTCCAATCGCTGATGTAAACGAAGCGTCCATCGGCGGTGAACTCAGGGTGCAGGGTCATCATCCCCTCTTCTATCACCCCGACAACGTTAAATGGCGCCGATTTCTCAAACACTGTTGTCGTATTTGATGGCGTGCCAAATAAGGCATCTGCCCACACGTAGGGGCTGTTATGCGCGGCCCGCAGGAACAAACCGGGGCCAGCAGTCGGGACACTTCCGACGATCTCGTTGGTTGCGAGATCCCAGATCGTCACCTTGCCTTCGCCGGCATGAACTGTGGCACCGTACGTCGTGCCATCGGCTTCCCAAACGGCGCCGGAGCCGGGATGGGGCGTATCACCGGTGCTGATCTGGTCTACAAGCTCCCAGTTTTCAACATCTATGACAGCCATCCAGTTATCCGCTTGTGATGCCAGGTAAAAGCGTGTGTTGTCCGGGCTGAGGAACCCGTCGTGCAGTATATGCCCGACATTTTTCACCTTATCGATTGGGAAATCGGGGTCGGAGTAATCGATGCGCCAAACCTGCCCGGCTTCTTTCAATGCGATGATAAAGTAAGGTCCGACGGAATCCATGGAAACATCGCTGGTTATGCATACCCGGGATGAGACGAAATCTCCGTCGGGGTTCACACCTTCGGTCGTGATCACCTTCAACGGCTCAAGCGTTTCAGCGTTCAGGATAACGGCTGAATTGGGGATGTAGTTACCGACAATCAAGTATTTTCCGTCGTCGGAAATTGCTAATCCTCGCGAGTCGTGACCCACGCGCGCTTTCCGAACTGCCTGGGCTGTGTACAGATCGATCTTGAAAACCCAGCCATCCCGCCCGACGTTAAACGCCCAGCGCGCGTTGGTAGGATCAAATGCATAACCGTGGGCGCGATAGGAAGCCTCAATGTGAGAGAGCAACTCGTGCGTATCAGCATCGATCAAGGCGATGCTGCGTGCCTCCCGCTCCGTTACCAGCATTAAGTTGTCGATGTTACCGCTGTGAGCGGGTTCATTGGGAAGCGAGGCTTCATCGACCAGGATCTCAACTGTATCCGCAATCTCCTCCATACCCCACTGAACATCACTTGCTTCAGGTTCAGTGCGGATGAAGCCGATCAACCCCCAGATTTCCTCATCGCTCAACCCGATCAGGCTCCAGGCTGGCATCGCCGTCCCCGGGCGACCGTTCTTGATGGTTTCAAAATAGAATGGGTCGGGGGAGGTCAGCCTTCCCGGGATGAGCGCCGGCCCCGTACCGCCTTCTCGATTTGGCCCGTGGCAGCCACCGCAGGTATCAGCAAAGAACTTGCTGATGGGTTTCCCGTCGTAATACTCGGAAGCGACAGCACCGCCTTGCACTACGACGACCGCGCCCTGCACCTCGTCGTGTGTTTCACAATGGTATGTGAACACGCCCGGTTCAGATGGCTGCCAGGTGAAGGTGCCGCCGGGCTCTACGTCAGCTTGGAACCACCCGGTTTCACTGGTGATGTTGTGGACGACATCGTCGTCGTTGTGCCAGGTGATAGTAGCTCCAACCGTCGTGAATATGGTGTGTTGATCAACCTCGAGAGCCTTGATGGATGGCTCCGCATGCCTCACCACGGAGACGGGTCCTTCAGGTTCTCCAACCGTCCCTTCGACCTCTTGGGCATACTCATCATCCTCACTGCTCGTGCCCGCCTCCGCGCCTTCGGAGTCGGACGTGTCAGCTTGCTTCTCAACCTCAGGAGTGGGCGTCGGCAGCCAGGGTGTGGCTTCTGGAGAGCACCCGGCGACGCCGGCAAGCAGGATAATTCCCAGGCTGATGATAAGGAGTTTCTTGTTCATCTTTCACCTCCGTGATCGTTTGAATCTTGACCATGATTTGTGTGCAGCGCTTTGGAGAGGAATTCGTCGATGGAGACGTCGTAGAGCTCGAGGGCGAAACGCAGACTGTGAAAGCGATCGAAGTCGCACCCCACACAATCCATCTGGCTCGCAAGGAAGAAAGGTACGAGTTCCGGATGGCGCCTGGTTAGCTCGTCGATAGGGCAATCTAGCAGCGACTCGTCTATCTCAACGTGTCTCACAACACGAGCATATATCAGACAATAAGGGTCTTCTTTGTGCTAGCGCAAAGAGAGGAGATTACTCGACCAGGTCTTCGCCGATCTCGATCAATTTGTGGGGTTCGAGGATGAGGATGCGTTCGCGTCCGTGTTGAAGGATCCCTTTGCGGTCCCATTCGTTGAGAGTCCGACTCACTGTGTAGATCGTGGTTCCGGTCATGTCTGCGAGGTCTTGTTGAGAAAGAGGGAAATCGAGGTGAATGTGGCCGTTGTGCTTGCGGCCTAATTGTCCGGCCAGTCTGCTCAGGGCGCGTGCTATGCGGCGCTCGACTCGTTCGGTGGCAAGTTCACGGATCTTCATGTGGGATCGCTGCAAAACCTTCGTGGCGAAGCCCAGCAAATTCTTGGCGATGATGGGATATTCTTGCAGGATGTGGTCGAATGTTTGCGCATCTACGGAGGTTACCAGGGCCGAGCCCAATGAGGTCGCGCCAGCGGGGTAGGTGCCTTCGCCGATGGTTGGCAGCGCGCCCACGATATCGCCCGGGCCAAGCACGTGCAGGATGACTTCGAAACCTTCAGGCGTTATCTGCACGATCTTGATCTGCCCCTCGAGGATCAGATAGAAAACCGTGGCGGGGTCATCCTGGTGAAAAAGGCTTTCATCGTCTCCAAGCGCGCGCCTCCGGAAGTGGGCCGCAACCACCTCCAGCTGATCAAGCCTTAAACCTTGAAATATGTGCGCCTGCTGGAATGCGGGGTGCAGACGGTCTTGCTCCTTTGGCATCAGATCACGATTGTAACATGATGATCAGAAGGAGATTGGGGGATAGCCTTTATCCATGAGGACATGGAATGTTCTTGTTTTATCAGGCGCTTGGGTGAAGTGATTTAGTTGTGGGGGTATGAACCTGGATCGAGGTTATGCAAGAAATTGGGCATAAAGCGCGGCACGCGTTTCCGATAGGCTTCGTATCGCTCTCCGAAAACAAAGATCAGCCTCCGCTCCTCGAAGATGCTGCCGATATAGAGGTAGAGCGTCGCCGCCAGGTTAAACGCCAGCAAGCTGGTGGTCATGACGGGCATAAACCAGATCATCAGCAGCCCGCCGGTGTAGAGTGGATGGCGCATGTGGGCATATAGGCCAGAGGTGATCAAATTTTCTGGATCGGAGTGATTGTCCTTGATGACGGCGTCCAGGCCGAAGAAAGACCAGATACCGGTTTGCAGCAGGCCGACGAGTATGATCAAAGCACCCGCGAACTGAAGCAGCAGCGTCAGGTACAGCCAGGGCCTGGACCAACTGTATAAATCTTCGCCAGGAACAAGCGCGAGAAGCACCAGCACGGGAAGCAGCGTCACCACACCTACGATGTTGTAAAACAGGCGGTAGTATCGTTTTCCGACCTCGCCGAAGCGCTCGCGCACCCACTTTTTAACCCCCCGAGTCGCCAGCAGGCTGTGCAGCGCGCTGTATGCCCCAAAGGCGGCGAAAACATAGATTGGGCCTCGTAGATTCATCCTGTATCGGCTTTGCGTTTTCCGTCGGAAACCATGGTGGGAGCCACATTAAATGACGCAGGGAGATGCTGTTTCATCTCCCTGCATTAGTTACTCTTTAATTCCTGCCGCGGCTACTCCTGTAATTCTGCGCGCACTTCGTCGCCCTTAAAAGGCGTACCGAGGAACAACGCACCGATCACGCAGACGTCGAAGACACCTGCCAGGAACGGCACCGCGCCGACAACGGCGACGACGATCCCCCATATGCCCTGCATGAGGAAAATCCCCACTGCAATTAACGCCAGCCCGGCAACGATGCGAAGAATCCGCCCCGTACCGGTGGACATAAACTTAGCAAATCCCATGTGATTATTGCCTCCATTTTCCTTTTGTAGGTACTTCTATATATATTAGATGAGATTGCACTCGATCGGTTACATCAGGCGGTGCGCCCTCGCCGGATTCTCTGCGGTTATCCAGCCTTCGTTCCGCCCTCCTGGCTGCGCCAGGCCTGAAACGCAGAACGGGCCGGATCGGTGCTTAAGACCGCCAGCGCGGTCATGATCACGGCTGATGAAAGGCACCACATACACGTCGCCCCGATGACGAATGGCTCTAAAAACGTCAGGTAGATTGAGAAGAGTGTGCCGAGAAGCGCCAGTGCAAAGAATCCGATCGTGGCGAAGCTTGCGCTTTGCCCTCGACCTGACCTGGCGATGGACCATGCGATCAGCAAACCGGTGTACCCGACCAGGCCAAGTACGCCAACAGGCAGCAGGCCAAACAGAAGCGCATAACCACTCTGCTGGACCGTGTTGCAGTCCCCCACAGGACCGCACACAGCCAGAGTGTCCGTCGATTCGACGAAGGTGAGATAGGCGGCCACGCCAATCCCGAGCAGGATCAAGATGAGGTGGTATCCGTGAAGGTGTTGCACGGCTTCCCGCCCCGGACCGGTCCTCCAACGAGCTGCGATGCCTACGATGGACAAGAGCATGCCAATGAGCACCAGGATCGAAAGCGTGTTACCGACCGGATCCAGCAAGACTCGCTCGCGCACCGAAAGTCTGGAAATATTGACGCCCATAAGATCGGGCTGTTGGGCTGGAGGCAGGACATCAGTGTTTTCAAGTTCTTCCGTCGATCCTGCTTGCTCCTGCTCAGTATTTCCTTCCGGATTGACCGCTTCAGCAGTGGGGGTTGTGCCCTGTTCGTTCTGCTCTTCAATGGGCACCAGGTCAGCGATGTGTTCTTGAAGCCCGGGGATTTCTGGCCAGGCGATGCCGCCGGAATCGAGACC
>JASFUN010000102.1:0-6215 GCA_050050255.1 Anaerolineales bacterium
CGATATCGTTCAAATCGGTGATGAAGTCGAAACGCTCGTTATCCACCTGGATAGAAGCAAACACCGCATCGGGTTGAGCCTTAAACAACTGCAGCCCAGCCCGTGGAGGGCTTCAGAAGGCAAATACGAGCCGGGCCAGCTGCTTGAAGGAGATGTGACGGTGCTAAGCTCCTCAGGCGCTTTTATACGAATTGCTGATAATCTGGAGGGTTTGGTCAAACTCCAGGAGACAGATGATCTGCCGAATCCCGGTGATCGGGTTCGGGTGACGGTCATCGATTTTGACCCTGAGCAGGAAAGGCTCGATCTCGAGCTAGTGCATTAAGTTCCATCAGAGCACCATGCTCGTGCGGAAGGAGGTGAGATTACGTGCCGACAGTTAAACTACGACCTAACGAATCGCAGGAACAGCTCCTTAAGCGCTTTCGCAAGAAAGTCGCAAAGAGTGGAGTCCTGAGCACAGTCCGGCGCAAACGCTGGTTTGTATCGAAAAGCGAGCTGCGCCGTATTCAGCGTAAGAAAGCCATTAGAAGGCTGAAGCGCCGCCAGAGGAAAGGGCGCTAACGCTGGAGTTTGTCGTAATCGGTTCCAGTTATGAATTGGGACCCAGGCCCGGAGGGTTGGATGGCCAAAAAAGAAGAAAAAATCGTCATGGAAGGTACGGTTGTTGAAGCCCTACCTGGAACACAATTCCGCGTTGAGCTGGATAACGAGCACGAAGTGCTGGCGTATCTTTCAGGCAAAATGAGGCGCTACTACATACGTATCCTGCTCGGGGATCGGGTGCGTGTGGAGCTTTCGCCCTATGATCTGTCGCGCGGCAGGATAACGTACCGTTATCGCAAGCAAACCTCACGCAGCGAAAGCTAAACCTCAACAGACCTCCGGGATAAATATACAAACACAGGCTGCCCCTCTATGCAGGGGCAGCTCTTATTTTCTCAAAGACTACCACACGCCAATCTTTTTCGCCTCGCAGCGCACAGAGCTCGAGTTCTTTCCTGCTGGCCGCCGTGATGATTTTCTCCAGTTGATCGGCGAGGATGCCTGAAAGGATGAGCCTCGCGCCGGGAAGCAACAAATGAGAAAGCCCCTGGTCCAGTAACTTGATGAGCACTTTGGTGAGAATGTTAGCCACGACGACATCGCCTGGAGCGGAATAGCGGGGATCGCCGGAGATGAGTTCCTGGATCGATCCAGATACAACATGGATTTGATCAGAAACCTTATTGCGACGCGCGTTTTCGGCGGTTACCTGAAGAGCGGCACTATCGACGTCCATTGCGATGACTTCGCCGGCACCTAAGAGCACGCTGGCGATGCTGAGTATGCCGGATCCACAGCCAACATCAAAAACGCGGTCGGCATCATGGATTTGTTTTTCGAGCTCCTCAATGCACAGGCGTGTGGTTGGATGGGTGCCGGTACCGAACGCCATTCCTGGCTCAAGCGTGAGCGCCTTCCGTGAGGTTTGCACGGGTTCAAACCAGGCCGGCACAATCAGCAGACGCTCTCCGATGGGCATAGGACGATAGTGCTGGCGCCATTGCTCCGTCCAGTCCACTTCCTGGATGAGCTGGTAGCTCGGCTCAGGAAAATCTATGATCTGGCGTAAATGCCAGAGGTCGCGTTCGATATGCTCTTTAGTTTCATTTTCCTGGCCATCGAGCGGGATATAGCCGCGCACGACAACCCGCGCCGTGGTTGCGCGCTGTTTTTCTTCGTCGATCTCAAGTTCGGTTGCTACGCCTTGTTGAATGTGACGGCTGAATACTTCGCTGACCGCCTCGGCCAGCTCACCGTCGACCCGGAGGGATATCTCCAGCCAATTCAATCAGCTAAACCCCCTAGAAGATCCTTCAGAGAGTCTAGAAACGATCGTTCTTGAACCTTCACTTCGGTGCCTAATGTGTCGGCGAGCTGTTCAAGCAGTTCACGCTGCTGGGTGTCCAGATGCCGGGGGATGTCCACCGAGATGATGACAAGTTGGTCGCCGCGTCCGTTGCGGTTGAGGTGTGGGATGCCTTTGTCGCGCATCTTGATGACCTTGCCCGGCTGAGTTCCCGGCGGGATACTCAACGTATCCTCGCCGTCCAGGGTAGGCACTTCGATGTCGGCACCGAGGCTTGCCTGTGCGATGTTAATGGCTAGATCGAGCAGGATATCATCGTTCTTGCGCCGGAAGAAGCGGTGCGGTTTGACATGCACGACGACGTACATGTTGCCCTTCGGGCCACCGTTAACCCCCGGTTCACCTTCCCCTGCGAGACGGATCTGTGTGCCGTTATCGACTCCCGCAGGAACGGGGATCGTTTTGGTGACCTGATTATGTTCGAGGCCGCGCCCGTTGCAGTTCTTACATGGTGTCGTGATCGTCTCGCCACGTCCACCGCAGGTTGGGCAGGTGTTTACGTTCACCATCGAGCCGAGGAAGGTCTGGCGCACCTGCCGGACCTCGCCGGATCCCCCGCAGGTCTTACAACGGATCGGTGTTGTGCCTGGCTCAGCGCCAACGCCGTCGCAGACCGAGCACACCTCCTGCCGGCTGAATTGGATTTCGCGTTCGACTCCAAATGCGGCTTCCTCAAACTCCAGCGTGATGTCGTAGCGCAGATCGGTCCCGCGCCGGGGGGCATTACGGGCCCGACGGCCGCTCATTCCAAAGCCAAAGAACTCCTCAAAGATATCGCCGAAACCGAAGTCGAAATCAAAGTTCATGCCCTTCAAACCGGCGTGGCCAAAGCGATCATAGGAAGAACGCCGCTCTGCGTCGGAGAGCACGGCGTAGGCTTCGTTGATCTCTTTAAATTTCTCTTCAGCCCCGTCCGCATTATTCACATCAGGGTGAAATTCTTTTGCGAGGCGCCGATATGCGCTGCGGATCTCATCATTGGATGCCCCTCGCGCGACGCCTAAAACCTCGTAGTAATCACGTTTTTCTGTCATACGCTCACGAAAAGGGTGAACGTGTAAATACGAACACCCACTCTATCAAACCCCTTCAACTTTAAACTGCTCACTCTTCTTTGAACTCACCCTCGACGACATCTTCTTCACCTGCATCGTCTGAAGGTCCCGCACCACCCACCTGGCCTCCTGCGTCAGTCTCGTGGATGCCGGTCCCGGCTTGTTCAACGGCGGACAACAATTCGCCGACACGTCGCTCAAGCTCTTCCTCGGATGCGTCCGCGTCGATTCCATCGCGAAGGCTTTGAGCTTTGGCTTCGATGTCGCTTTTCATATCGATCGATAACTTGTCGCCGTATTCCTTTATGAGTTTTTCTGATGTGTAGACCGCCTGGTCAGCGCGATTGCGGATTTCAGCCTGTTCCTTGCGCTGACGATCCTCGTCGGCATAGGCCTCCGCCTCCTCGCGCATGCGTTCGACTTCATTTTCAGACAGTCCAGAAGAAGCGTGAATGGTGATTTCCTGGCTCTTGCCTGTCGCTTTGTCAGTAGCGTTGACCTTCAGGATACCGTCTGCATCGATGTCAAACGTCACCTCGATCTGGGGCACACCACGCGGCGCGGGCGGGATGCCTTCGAGAGTGAACCGGCCGAGCGACTTGT
Source organism: Anaerolineales bacterium (assembly GCA_050050255.1). GTDB lineage: Bacteria > Chloroflexota > Anaerolineae > Anaerolineales > E44-bin32 > E44-bin32. The sequence continues at coordinate 3,571 of JASFUN010000102.1, forward strand.
TGTCGATCGCCATCGGACGTTCCCCCTGGACGACGTGGATCTCGACCTCGGATTGGTTATCAGAAGCGGTGGAGAATACCTGACTTTTGCGGGTCGGGATCGTTGTATTGCGCTCGATCAGCGCTGTCGCCACCCCGCCCAGCGTCTCGATGGAGAGCGTGAGCGGAGTAACATCCAACAGGAGGATATCCTTCACCTCGCCGCCCAATACGCCCGCCTGGATTGCGGCTCCGATCGCAACTACCTCATCGGGGTTCACACCCTTGTGCGGCTCCCGGTTGAAGATCTTGCGGACCGCTTCCTGTACCGCAGGCATGCGCGTCATGCCGCCGACAAGGATAACATCGTCGATGTCGTCCGGGGTCAGGTTGGCATCCTCCAGCGCACGCTTGCACGGCCCGATCGATCGATCCACGAGATCCTCGGTCAGCTGCTCGAGCTTGGCGCGCGTCAGCGTGATGTTGAGATGTTTCGGACCATCAGCATCTGCCGTGATGAATGGCAGGTTGATCTCGGTCTGGGTGACAGTTGAGAGCTCAATCTTGGCTTTTTCAGCAGCTTCTTTCAAGCGTTGAAGCGCCTGCCGGTCGCTGCGCAGATCGATGCCCTGCTCCTTTTGGAACTCCATCGCAATATGATCAATGATGCGCTGGTCGAAATCATCGCCGCCAAGGAATGTGTCACCGTTGGTCGATTTGACTTCAAACACGCCGTCGCCAACATCCAGGATGGAGATATCGAAGGTACCTCCGCCCAGGTCATAGACGGCGATGGTCTTATCGGTCTTCTTGTCCAGTCCATAAGCAAGCGACGATGCAGTTGGCTCATTGATGATGCGCAGGACTTCGAGACCGGCGATCTTGCCGGCGTCCTTGGTGGCGTTGCGCTGTGTGTCGTTAAAATAGGCGGGCACAGTGATAACCGCCTGGGTGATGCTCTCACCGGTGTAGGCTTCGGCATCCGCCTTGAGTTTGGCGAGGATCATGGCTGAAATCTCAGGTGGTGCGTACTCCTTACCTCCCAGGGCAACACGAACATCGCCGTTGGCAGCCTCGCTTACATCGTAAGGGGTCAGCTCCAGCGCCTTCTTCACCTCCGCATCCTCGAATTTGCGGCCCATGAAGCGCTTGATTGAAAAGATCGTGTTTTCGGGGTTAACGATCGCCTGACGGCGTGCGACCTGGCCGACCATGCGTTCACCAGATTTCGGATTCTGTGCCACGACGGAAGGCACCAGGCGGCCACCCTCGGAGGAGGGGATCACGGTTGGCTCACCACCTTCCATAATCGCAACAACGGAGTTCGTGGTACCCAGATCGATGCCGATAATTCTTCCCATGATTCTTCGCTCCTACGCGCTTACTTTGCCACTCGGACCATTGCGGGTCGCAGGACTCGGTCATCCAGCTTGTATCCACGTTGAGTGACCTCGATGACTGAGCCTTCTTCGTGTTCGTCGCTTTCTTCGTATGAGATCGCTTCATGGATGTTCGGGTCAAATCGCAAACCCTCTTCCTCGATCGTTTCAACGCCCTCGGCCTCCAGGATGGACCTGAATTTTGTGTAGATCAGGTTGACCCCGGTGACCCATTCCTCGCAGGCCTCGGTTTCCGGCGATTTCGCCAGTGCGCGCTCAAGGTCATCCATGACACCCAGGTAGCGGGTGATGATTTCACCTGCTATCTGAGCGCGAGCGGTTTCGCGCTCACGTTCAATGCGCTTCTTGTAGTTTGCGAACTCGGCCCGGGCTCGCTGCCATCCGTCCAGGTATTCCTCGGCCTCGGCCTGGAGCCTCTCGATCGCTTCTTTTTCCGGTTCACCTTCGGAGGCTGTTGTTTCGGAAGCTGCGGATTCTTGCTCGGGTCCTGCCGCTTCGGTCTGGTCGGATGCCTGCGCATCGGACGGGTCTTCTATTCGTTCTTCCTCTTGATCCATTGCTTTGTCCTTATTTTCCACGGCGCTACCTCTTGTAGATAGTTATATTTGAATATCAGCCTGCGTACGTCTCGATCACCAGGTCGCTGAGCAAGCCAGCTACGTAGCGCACAGCGGAAATTGTGCGGCCGTAGGACATGCGCGTCGGCCCCAGAACGCCTACGGCTCCCGTTGCAAATCCGGGCGCACCGTAACGCGAAATGACCATTGAACAATCTTTTAATTCGTCCCAATCACCCTCGCCTCCGATCACGACCTGAATGCCGCCGATCGTCGGGCTGAGGACGGCAGCGAACACCTCTTCAAGATAGGAGCGTTCCTCCAGGATCCTGAGCGCATTTCTGGCCAGGGTTGAATCGGCGAACTCGGGTTGAGCCAGGACGTTGGCAATGCCGTCATGGTAGACGTCCCCGGTCCACAACGCGTCAGCGCGCCCCATCATTTCGGCGACCAGCCGGAGCACATCCCTTGTCAGACCGCTGTGCTTCTCGATCTGTCTCTGCACGGCGGCAGTTTGCTTTCCCTGACAGGTGTCGGTGATCGTAGATGCCTGGGCAGCCAGCTGTGGCTGGTCATAGGGTTCTTTCAGCGTGAGCATTTGCTGACGGATATCCCCACCTTCAAGCACCAGGATGAGCAACACCTGGCGTCCAGCCGTTGAGATCAATTCCAGATGCTTGAATATCGCCCTTTCAGGACGAGGCGTCGTG
>JASFUN010000103.1:0-6162 GCA_050050255.1 Anaerolineales bacterium
AATGTCGTGGTATCTGACCTGCCTTTAGCCGCTCATAGAGAAATCCACTCGAATCTTAAAATTTTATGGCGCAATTAAACGGGGTGCGCAACGTACGTGACCTGCATATTTGCAATTAGCCGTCTAACAATTTCAAGGAATCGCCGATTTTCAGCACCGGATGCTCCAGCAGGGACGATCGTTGAGTTTCACGGCAGATCAACTTGGGGTGAACAACGCTTCCAGCGCCTCGCGCAGGCTGCGTATTGAAAGCACCTCGATCTCATCGGGAAGATCTCCCTCGGCGCGGATTCGTTTGGGGACGATCACGCGCCTAAACCCCAGCTTGGCCGCCTCCTGAAGACGGTGTCCCATTTGAGGGACGGCCCTGAGCTCGCCGGACAAGCCGATCTCACCGATCAAGGCAGTGTCCGCGGAGACAGGCTGATCCCTGATCGAGGAGGCGACGGCCGCCGCAACAGCCAGATCAGCCGCCGGCTCGCCGATGCGCATCCCGCCGACTACATTCACGAACACATCCAGGTCATCGACGCGCACGCGCGCACGCCGCGTGAGCACTGCCAGAGTCAGGAGCAAACGGTTGAAGTCAACGCCGTTCGCAGTACGCCTGGGGTGACCGAATGTCGTCTTGCTCGTGAGCCCCTGGATTTCGACAAGCAGAGGTCGTGTGCCCTCCAATGTCACTGCTACCGCCGATCCCGGGGCGCTGACGACTCTCTCCGCCAGGAACACCTCCGATGGGTTCGGCACTTCGACCATCCCTTCCGTCCGCATCTCAAACACGCCCACTTCGGTCGTGGCCCCGAAACGGTTTTTTACAGACCGCAGCAAACGGTATGCGTGGTAGGGATCCCCCTCCAGATAAAGCACGGTGTCGACGATGTGTTCCATAACTCTCGGACCCGCAATTGCGCCCTCTTTGGTCACATGGCCCACCAGGAAGACCGAGATTCCGGAACTTTTAGCCAGAGCCTGCAGCCTGGAGGTGACCTCCCGAACCTGTGAGACGGACCCCGCGCTGGATTCAAGCTCTGGCAGATGCATGGTCTGAACCGAATCGATCACGATCAGGGAAGGGCCCAGGGATTCAACATGGGTCAAGACAGCTTCCAGATCCGTCTCGGTGAGCACGAAAAGGTCCTTGATCTGCATTTGTTCGGGCATCAAGCGCTGGGCGCGGGTCTTAATCTGGCGCTCCGATTCCTCTCCGGAGACGTAGAGCACCTTCTCTGAGTCTGCAAGCCTTGCAGCCATTTGAAGTAAAAGGGTTGACTTACCTATTCCCGGATCGCCCCCGATCAAAATAACCGAACCGGGTACGATGCCGCCGCCCAGGACGCGGGCGAACTCGCCGATCGGAAGATGAATACGGTCTTCACCATCGCCTTCGATCTCATCGAGTTTGAGCGGCTTCGAGCTTCCCATTCCTGGCCGACGCGCCCGACGGCTTGAGCTTCTCTGCTCAAGCTCCTCAACCATGCTGTTCCACTCCCCACACTGCGGGCAGCGCCCTAACGGCTTCGGTGAACTCCGGCCGCACTGCTGGCAGACGTAGCGTGTGCGTACTTTTGCCAATGGACCTCCTCCCGCAGATTATACAGCCTGGATTCTTGAGGTGAAAAAAAGTGCCCGACATCCGTCGGGCACATGTTTGATCCTTTACGAAAAGCCGAGGGTCTAACCGCCGGCCGGGATGGCTTCCTGAGCTTCATCCTCTTCCGGCGCTGGCTCGCCAGCCCGCAGGATGATCGCGTCGTCATCGATGTCGACGACGACGGTGTCCCCGGGTTCAAATTCACCCGCAAGCAGCGCGTCTGACAGCTTGTCTTCGACCTTGCTCTGAATGACCCTGCGTAACGGACGGGCGCCCATCTCCGGATCGTAGCCCTCTTCAGCCAACTTATCACGTGCCTCATCAGAGGCTCGCAGATCGATCTCGTGCTCTTCCAGGCGCTTGGAAACCTTGTTAAGCTCCAGGTCTACAATCTTGCGGATCTCGTCCTTGGTCAGCGCGTGGAAGACCATCGTTGCGTCGACACGGTTGAGGAACTCCGGTCTGAAGACTTTCTTGAGCGCCTCCGTCAGCTTCTTGCGCATTTCATCGTATTCCTCGCGCTCGGCGGTGTCCTCATTCGTCGGGAGATCAAAACCGAGACTCGTCTGCCTGCGGATGAGGTCCGCGCCCACGTTGGAGGTCATCACGATGATCGCGTTGCGGAAATCGACCTTGCGGCCGCGCGCATCCGAAAGCTGGCCCTCTTCCATGATCTGAAGCAGCATGTTATGTGCTTCAGGGTGCGCCTTCTCGACCTCATCGAACACGACGATAGAGTAAGGTCGACGCCGGAGCGCCTCGGTCAACTGCCCGGCATCCTCATATCCCACATATCCTGGAGGTGCGCCAACCAGCCGGCTCACGGTGTGTCGCTCCATCAACTCAGACATGTCAATCTGAATCAGCGCGTCCTCGCTTCCGAACAAAAACTCGGCCAGCGCTTTCGTCAACTCGGTTTTGCCGACGCCGGTGGGCCCCAAGAAGATGAAGGAGCCAATCGGGCGGCGCGGGTCTTTCAACCCGGCGCGCGAGCGTCGGACAGCCTTTGAGATGGCCGTGATGGCCTCGTCCTGACCGACGATGCGCTCGTGAAGCGCACTTTCCATTTCGAGCAGGCGCTTTGATTCGGCTTCGGCTAACTGCATCACGGGCACACCGGTCCACATCGAGACAACCTCTGCGATGTCATCCTCGGTAACCCGCGGGCCGCTTTCGCTGCGATCCCAGGCGGAGCGCAGCCGTTCGAGTTGGTCTTCGAGCTCACTCTCACGTTCGACTAACTCAGAGGCATCATCGTAGCGTGCCTCATCAATTGCTTGCTCGTGTGCTTGCCGGATCTCTCGCAGCTCAGCGATGACCTCCCGCAGGGAAACCGCTTCGGGGCTCTTGTACATACGCACACGCGAAGCAGATTCGTCGATCAGGTCAATTGCCTTGTCGGGCAGAAATCGGTCGGTCACATAGCGAGCGGAAAGGTAGGCGGCCGATTCGATCGCCTCATCCGTGATCATCAGCTTGTGGTGTTCTTCATAAGGTTTGCGGACGCCGCGCAGGATGTCGATCGTCTCCTCGACGGTGGGTTCTTCAACCATAACCGGTTGAAAGCGGCGCTCGAGTGCGGCGTCATTCTCAATGTTCTTGCGGTACTCATCGAGCGTGGTTGCGCCGATGACCTGCAGTTCGCCGCGTGACAGCGCCGGTTTGAGAATGTTCGCTGCATCCACCGAAGAGCCAGCCGAACCGGCGCCCACCAGCATATGGACCTCGTCGATGAACAGTATCGCATCCGATGATTTCAACTCATCAATCACACGCTTCAAGCGTTCTTCAAATTGGCCGCGGTACATCGTCCCGGCAACGAGCGAACCCACATCCAGCTGGAGCACGCGCTTGCCGATCAACGGCCCCGGGGTCTCGCCGGCGACGATGCGCTGGGCGAGGCCTTCAACGATAGCCGTCTTGCCCACGCCGGGTTCGCCGATCAGCGCCGGGTTGTTTTTCGTCCGACGGGCAAGGATCTGGATCACACGCTCAATTTCCATTTCGCGGCCGATGACCGGATCCAGCTTGGCCTCTTCAGCAAGCAAGGTTAAATCGGTCGCCAGTTGGTCGACGAGCGGCGTCTTTGGTTGATCCTTATCGCGCGAGCTGCTGCGCTTCTGGGCCATGCGCCGCGTGGGGCTCTCCTGGAGCACCCGCCGGGTCTGACGCCGGATCTGTTCTGGCGTGATGCCAAGCCGGCGCAGCACATCCAGGCCGACGCCCTCGCCCTGCCGAACAAGGCCCAGGAGCAGATGCTCCGTGCCAATGTAGTGGTGACCCATCCTCCGGGCTTCCTCGATCGCGGTCTGGAGAACCTGTTCGGTGGCCGGCGCCAGCTCAATGCGCCCGCCGGTGTGACGGCCGACACCCGTGAGTCGTTCAACCATTTCCTTCACGCGCGCCGTCTCAAGTCCGAGTTCCCGCAGAACACGACCCGCGACGCCCCCCTCCTCACGTATTAACCCAAGGAGCAGGTGTTCTGTACCGATGTAGTTGTGGTGCAGTCTTTCCGCTTCTTCGTGCGCCAGGCTTAATACCCTGCGGGCACGCTGCGTAAAGCGTTCCATCTTGTCCGGCACCTGTATACCTCCACGGCTGTCAGCCGCATATTGCCTGCAACGCTATCCTGTGTCGTTCTACATTCTACCAAAATTTCAAATGCCAAGTCTGCGGTCATCCCCTAGGACCTTTTTCCTGCCTTGCCTCGTTATGCAAACCGGGCGCTTGTTCGCGCCCGGCTGAATTCATCCCTCAGGCTCTTCGGCGGGACTTTCCGATTGCTCTCCGCCGCCCGGCTCCGGGCTTTCTTCTTCAGGCTCAGGCGGAAGTTCTGCTTGAGGTTCCGCCCCCTCTTCGAGCGCTTCCTCCGGTTCACCCTCAGATCCGCCTGCTTCGGAGATGTCCCCGGCGGGGGTAAACTCAACCCCTTCCAACGCCTCGGCTTCGAGGTCATCCATGGCTGTGCGCCAATCGACTTCCGTGAATTCCGCCGAGTCGACTTGCTTGAGACTCAAACCGATGCGACGGCGTTCGTTATCGATGTTGATGAGACGCATCGCCACTTCCTGGCCTTCATGCACCACCTCGCGGGGGTGTTCAATATGATCGTCGGATAGCTCCGAAATATGGATCAAGCCCTCGATCTCGTACTCGCCTGTCCCTTTAAGCGATGCAAACGCACCGAACTTGGTTAACTTGGTGATCGTGCCCTCGACCAATTTACCCTCTTCAAAATTCTGCATGATTTCGTCCCACGGGTCGCTCTCCAGATCCCGCAGCGAGAGGCTGATGCGTTTGCGCTCGGCATCCACGTTGAGCACCTTCACGTCGATTTCCTGGCCCACCTCCAGGACCTCAGAAGGCTCCTCAATGTGTTTCCAGGACAGTTCGGAGATATGGATCAAGCCGTCTGCACCACCGATATCGACAAAAGCGCCAAAATCCGCCAGGCTGATGACTGTCCCCTGACGAACTTCCCCTGGCTTCAACTCGGAGATAAGGCGTTCCTTGAGCGCGTCACGCGCCTCACGCGAAGCTGCTCGCTCCGAGAGGATCAGCCTGTTCCTACGCTGGTCGACCTCGATCACGCGCGTGATGATTGGCTCGCCGACCATGTCGGACCAGCGCTCATCGGGGGTTTCACCATCCGAGCGCCGCCGGCGCGCGATGCTCACCTGTGAGGCCGGCACAAACCCACGCAGTCGACCGAGCTTGACGATCAGACCGCCCTTGTTGTAGCCATCGATCAGACCCTCAAACGGCTCCTGGCTCTCCAGGTAGGATTCCGCATCCTGCCAATCCTGTTCCTCTTCTGCACGCGAGATCGACAGCATCGTGGTGCCGTCCCGATCAGCCGAACGCACTACGTACACCTGGATTTCATCGCCAACCTTCAACTCGGCGCGCTCCTCGTCTGATAGACGCTCGAGCTCACGGCCCGGTATGATGCCCTCAGATTTGGCGCCGACGTCGACGAGAACATCGTTTTCACTCACTCGCGCGATCGTGCCGATGCGGATCTCACCGCGCTGTGGGGTCTCCAACTCATAAGATTCAGCATCGAGCAAGGCATGCATTGGGTGCTCAGCCTGGTCGGGCTCATCACCGGACCCCGTGAAATCCGGGACGGGTTTCTTATTCTGATCCATATAGGTCGATCTCCAGTTGTAGAATTGCTGGGCATTATAAAAGCATACCCTCTGCCTGTAAACCTCTTGGCTCCCTCAAACCGCTATACGGTATAATCCTCGCCGGGAGTGCAAGCATGACTGAAGTTTATCCATTTACCGCCATCGTCGGCCAAGAGCGCATGCGGCGCGCATTGATCTTGAACGCTGTCAACCCACGCATCGGCGGGGTGCTGATCCGGGGTGAACGCGGGACGGCAAAATCCACTGCCGCGCGCGCCCTCGCCGCGCTGCTTCCAGATGTCGAAGTCGTCGCGGACTGCCGCTTCGGATGCGATCCGCACGATCCAGCCACCTGGTGTACGGAATGTAAGGAGCGCGTCACCCACAAGGAGACGCTGCCCATCGAAACGCGCAAGACCTCTTTCGTCGACCTCC
>JASFUN010000104.1:0-6134 GCA_050050255.1 Anaerolineales bacterium
TGCAGCATATACTGGTTCACTGCGGTCAACTCATCGGACAGCAGGTCATTTAACACCGCGATGAGTTTGGCGTCGCTTTTCATGCCTTCACTCCTATCAATATGGTTCACTCTGGCTAATTATAAGATGTATCGTGAATTGTTTCACTAACGTTTCGCCCGGACTTTGCATGATAACTGGTCTGATCGGTATGCAGAAAGAGGGGAAAAGCCTGAATGACTATTCTTCGAGCAGGTCTAATGCTTGCAGAATATCGCCGACGACTCGCACGACCAGAAGGACAAACACGGCACCGAGCACGAAGACACTGAACACTGCCAGGATCAAGAACTCGATAGGTAAATCCAGGATCAGCAGCAGCGGGGATAGGATGAACCCGATCAGGAACACCAGCACGAGCGTACTCAGCACGTTCCACCTGACCCTGACCTCGCCCCCGATTAATTTACCCCGCAACTTGAACGTGATGAACGTGTTATAAGCCATCAATAATATCGCCAGACCTGCCAGTGCATAGTTTAGTGCCTGCATCTACTGCCTCCCTTAAATCAACGCTGTTCCTCGAGCATTGCCCGCATGTGGGCTCCCAATTCATCCGCTTTTTTCCGGTCGATGAACAACCGGGTGACTTTCTCTGCCTGGTCGCAAGCCTGTGCGAGGCTTGCCATTGAATCTGCAGAACTCTCCAGGATCGCCACGACCTTCCCGGCATTCGCAGCAAGCAGCTTATGCGCCACCCCGATCATCTCCATCTTCAGACGGGCTATGTCCTGAGCGGATGGCTCGCGCGGCATAGCGTTAATTGCAGATTCGATCTTCCCGTGGACATCATCGATCTTCATTGTGAGCAGCTGCAGGTTGACAGATCTTTCGCACATCAAGCAGAGCAAACCATCGCCCACGCTGCGAACAAAAATCCTGCCCTCGCTGTATACCCATTCGATCTCGTTTACGTGGCCGTGTTTCAACGATTGCAGGGTCGTGTTGGTCTGGCTGATGATGCCGCTGAGCGACTCGCTCGACTGTTGGAAGCCGCTTTCGCTCAGTGCCGCAGCCAACATCCTGCCCTCCCTGTCACATACAAAGACAGCGTTGACCCCGCTTCGAGCGGCCAGGCTTGCGAGCAGGTCCTTCATCCCAATCTCTCCGAGCCCAGATTCTGCAGTCTCGTTACTATATGGGTTGGTGCGATCTCTCCGGAAAGCAGCAGGCCGACGAAGGTATCGCCATCGAGGATGATCATTGTGGAATGACTATCGGACGCCATGCGCACTACGGCATATTCATAACCGCCAAGTGAGAGCAAACGATCGACCCGGCGTGCTGTCGACCCGATCGAGGCGGTGAGCGCTGCATAGTACTCGACATCACCCGGGACTTGATGATGCAGCACGACACCGTCGAGCGTCACACGAATGGCTCCACGCACGCCCGGGAGGTCCAGGTATTTCCCTAGGCTCGCTCCCGGGCCCTTTCCCGAATAGGCACCACGCGTTGGCTGGGAATCGAAATCATCATCGGGGTTGAAGAGCGCCTCCCAACCCGATTCGTCGTCAGTCATAAACACCCCTGCGCGGGCAGCTGATCAGAATGAACCATACCTTATGCCAATTCTTTCTTCAATGCCACACCCAGGCGGTAGATGCCCTCGTTGATCATTTCTTCGGAAGCGTTCGAGAAGTTCAAGCGCATCGCATGCTGGCCGCCCTGCCCTTCCGGGTAAAAAGCCACACCCGGTACGTAGGCGACTTTCTCCTCAACCGCCTTTTCGAAGAACTCCTGCGTGTTGATCTGTTTGGGCATACGCGGCCACAGGAACAGCCCACCTGCCGGCCGGGTGTACTTCACCTCGGCGGGCCAGTGTTCCACTATGGCATCAAGCATCGCATCACGACGTTGATGGTAGACGCGCCTTAAACGCTTGACATGCTGCTTCAAAATGCCACGCTGGCAGATGTCATTGGCGACCATCTGGACAAATGTACCGGTATGCAGATCAGCCCCCTGCTTGGCCTGTACCAGACGCTGGATGAGCGGTTTGGGCGCCACAACCCATGCGAGGCGGATCCCGGGTGCGAGCGTCTTTGAAAAAGTGCTCAGATAGATCGTCCTCTCGGGAGCCAGACGAAAGATGGGTGTGAGGTCTTGCCCTTCATAGCGCAGTTCGCCATAGGGGTCATCCTCGATCAGGACCAGGTCATATTCACGAGCGATCTCAACAAGCCGGTCACGCCGCTCCTCGCTTAGTGTCGTGCCAGCTGGGTTGTGGAAATTTGGTAGTACGTATACGAAACGGGGTCTATGTCCGGATTTGATGATCTCCGGGATCTGTTCGACATCCATGCCGTCATCGTCGAGCTTCACAGTACAATAATGCGCTTCATAGGCGTTCCAGGCCTGAAGCGCTCCGAGGTAGGTCGGCCGGCTGCTTACAACACAGCCGTCTTTCTCAACAAACAATTTTCCCAGCAGGTCGAGGCCTTGCTGGGAGCCGCTCACGATCAGGATATTGTCGGTTTCAACAAGAATCCCGTACTTGGACATATAATCGGCAAGGAATTCCTTGAGTGGCAGATATCCTTCCGTGGGGCTGTACTGAAGTGCAATCTCACCTTCTGTCTGCAGGATATAGTGGCAGGCCTCGTCGAATTCTCGGATCGGGAACAGTTCCGGCGCAGGCAGACCGCCTGCAAACGAAATGATGTCAGGCTGCATAGTCAGTTTTAGCAGCTCCCGTATGACCGAACTTTTCATCCGCTGCGTACGGGACGCCATGCGGTTTTCCCAGCCGATATTCTCAACTTCGGTGATCATACCCCGGGACCCATCCATTGTTCCTCCATTTCGCATTTGTAGTAATTGTGAAAAATAATATGCTGGAAGGCAACTGGGTAAGATGATCTAATGCCTACGAGATTCATCCTTTATTATGACGGCAGGCTACGAAACGACAATACACCGTCTTCACTACTGCGCTCCTGCTTAACACACTGCAGGTGCCGCCGGACAAGCGGTGGCACCTGCATAGCAAGCCAATATATAGATGGCGACGATTACGCAGCAATTCTCTCCTGATTACGGACCTGCCTGCGCAAGCGCGTCAGTGCCGCTTCTTCAATCTGCCGCACTCGCTCCCGGGTGAGCTCGATTTTATTGCCAATAGCGCTCAAAGATAACGGTGCACCACCGGATAATCCATACCTCAGTCGAAGCACGCGCTCCTCACGCGGGGTGAGCACCTCCAGCAAGTTTTGTACCTGCTCACTGTTCTCCTGATCGCTCAGCAGTACGATTGGATCTGGCGCGTCTTCATCAGGAATACGCTCGAATAACGCCGCGTCCTCCTCGTCCTCATCAGGTGTATCAAGCGTGACAGAAGACTTCGTCTGCCTCATCAGCTCTTTGATGCGCGTGGCCGAAATATCCACATGGGTTGCGATTTCTGTTGCAGTCGGTTCGCGCTCCAATTCATGCTGCAAACGCTGTTTGGTCCTCCTGATTTGCCGCAGCTGGGTGTGCACATGTACGGGTAGGCGGATGACACGGCCCTTATCAGCCACGGATCGGGTAATCGCCTGACGGATCCACCAGGTGGCATAGGTTGAAAATTTGAAACCTTTGCGATAATCGAATTTCTTGATGGCGCGCATCAAGCCGAGGTTGCCCTCCTGGATCAAGTCCAATAGCGGAAGTCCGAGATTCTGATATTTCTTCGCCACGCTGATGACCAGGCGCAGGTTCGCGAGGATCAGGTGTTCACGCGCTCTTGCGCCGTCTTCGATGATGCTGATCAGCGCGTTCGATCGGCGCGCCTCGCCTTCTGCCAGTTTCCTGCTCGCTTCGCGGCCGGCTTCAATACGCTGGGCCAGGTCAACCTCCTCAGCGCGTGTGAGAAGGGGAACCTTCCCCGCTTCCTGCAGGTAAATCTCTACCTCATCGACCTTTATCCTGGCCGAGGTCGCTGTCAAGCGAGTCTTGTAATTATCTGGGGTCCGATTCTGCTCAGCAGCCCCAGTTGAAACCTCCGCGTTTTCAGCCACAATTCCTCCCTCTAACTGACCAGTGCTGATCAGCAAGATACATTTACCTTCCAGCAGCGCAAACACTCGCCCTGCATCCTGATCACACCTCAGGTACGATTATCGGGCTCATATCAGCATGCTTTCAGATTAGATGGGATGTTTAGCGAATTTCTCGCCCAACTGCGGAGTTCTCTCTAATTGCTATCCAACGGGGTGATTGTAAAACAGGTTGCCTCTTATGAAAGGCCGCTAACAGGATGGTTTTATGAGTCGGGATTGGGGGAGAAGGCAGCGGTAGGCAGGCAGCGATCCACCGGGACCCGAGTCCCGATCACGAAGGTAATCGACCTCCGAAGGTTGAATTCGGCGCTGGAGGAAGATTTAGCCGTAGCCCAGTAAAGGTGGTCCGAAGCGCTACCTGCTATTCAGCATTTGCTTTGGAATGGGGATGATATAGGTGTCGTCCCTATCGTAGTAGTAGAACTCATCAGGAAGCAGCTCAAACTCCCCGTTGAAGAACTCATCAAAGACGATGCGAAATGTGTTTACAGGTGTAACGGAGGGGTAGATCTTCGAACTGGTTTCACCCTGAAAATAGTACGCGTTAAATATTGCGTATCGTTCTTGAAGGTCCGTATTCTCGACATCATCAAAATCGGTATACGCCCCTGAACCATGATCCGCCTGCAGGATGATGATCGGAGCTGGTGACGATGAAGCGATGATGCCATCGACCGTCTCAAGGACCAGAGAATTGAGGTAGATGAGTTGGTCGCGATAACCCTGGATATAGTCATCCCTATCCGAATAGCGCAAGTAATCGTTGGCATCTTTGAAAGTAAATGGGTAGTCGGGATCGACTGGATTGCCCTGCGAGTCAAAAACGAAGGGCGGATGAGGCGAGACGATGTGTGCGAACACAAAGAAACTGCCCTTCCATCCAGGGATTTCCTCGAGGGTATCGAAACTTTCGCTCACGCGGTACCTATGCCCTGCAAAGCGTTGATCACCAACCCGCAGATAATCACCAGCCAGCAACCCATCGTAGATGGCGGAAACGATCGATGTTTGGACAAGATACCACTCGAAATCACCCATCTGAAAGGGGATACCAAACACGTGTAGGCTGTGAGGTTTTTCAAAAGCGATGAAATGATCGTAATTATTGATGTGGGTGGGACCGTAGCCGGATTCGAGAGCGACGATCTCGTAACCGAGGGATTTGAAATACTCTGGAACGGCGGCATCCTTTAGCAATATTTTCGCTTGACCGAGGGAAGTTTGAGACTGAGCGGTTAGGTCTTGCAGGTAGGCCATGTTCAAGCTAGAGGCGATGGAGAAAACCGTCCTGTTGTAATTGCTGTTGCTCCTGTTAGCGACCTGAAAACCTCTCTTCTCGAGATCGTCGATGAAATCTTGATTGTCAAGGGTGAAGATCTCTTCGAGGATATCTGCTCGAGCGTATCCGTCCAGCACAATGTAGTAGACATCAGGCTGCCCGCGTTCGCTCCTCAAGGAGCTTGCTGTTGCGCTTATTCTCTCCGTCGTTGGAAGTCTTTTGTTCCTTGCCACTTCATAGGCTGAGCGGCCAATGTTGATCAACGGGAAGATCACCGCGACGACAGCAACCCAATTAATCCAGGCTGTGACCTGCGTCACGTCCTTGATGCGAGAACGAACCAACCAATAGCCCAATACGATGAGCGTAAATGCGCCGGGAAGCAGGTAGCGGTGTCTTCCGATGGGAACGACTGAGAGATTGACTTGTTTGATTAACGAACGCAGGTGACCATATGAGAAGAAGATGACGAGAGTCAGCGTAGCCAACAGGGTTGCTGAACGTACATCGCCACCCAGGAGAAGTGTGAACGCGATGATCAGTACAACCGCAAGGGCAAGTGCGATGATCAGGCTTGGGAGCGCGTCGACCGCACGAAGATCATCGATGTTATTGGAGAAGTATGAAAGGATCGGGTAGATCGAGAACAAAAGAGGGTGTACAAGCCAGGAAGGAAACTTCCGGAGTAAATTCATCCCAGCACAACCGTCCATTGACGTGCCTGAAGCGAGTAGAGCGGGTAGAACTGAATCACAAGAGTGTATTTGCTGGAT